>JAGATO010000325.1 GCA_017621195.1 Bacillota bacterium
CCGGGCTGGGGCGTAAATTCCAGATCGTCGGCGATGCTCTGATCCAGTACGACGTAGCGGGATATGGTGACGGGATCGTTCGTTACGTTACAGTAGAAGGAGAAGGTGGCGAAGAAGGACAGCTCCCGGGGCCAGGGGACGAACTGGCGGAGGGAAGGCCCGCCATCGGGTCTGATCAGAGCCTTCTTGTGAACCAGAACGGATGGCATGGGGCGCACGTCGAACTGATGGACGTAGGACAGGGACTGATCGTGGAATTCCTTCCAGCGTTCCAGCTTGGTTCGGGACTGTTGGAGGCGGCGGATCTCCGCCTGAATTTCCGTCTGCTTTTCATCGATCAGCGCCGTGATCTTCTCCGGCTCCATGCCGTCCAGAATCCGGTGGATGTCGGCGATGGGGATTCCGATATCCCGGTAAAACAATAAGTCAGTCAGCAGAAGAATATCCTGAAAGCTGTATTGACGGTATCCGTTGGCCGGATTTTTTTCGGGAGAGAGAAATCCTTCTTTTTCGTAATACCGGAGGGTTTCTTCCTTGACGTCGAACAGCTTCGCTACGTGTCCGATGCGCAGTTTCATAGGTCTATGCTTCCTTTCTGTGTATCCTTATTCCGCTTCGTCTTCGATCATCCGGTAGCCGATCCCCACTTCGGTGAGAATGTACTGTGGTTCGGCGGGATTGGCTTCGATCTTGCGCCGGATGTTTGCCATGTTGACGCGGAGAATGCGGTTGTTGTCGTCCACATACGGTCCCCAGATGTTGGAGATGATGGTGGAATAGGTGATGACGCTTCCGGAGTTCTGGGCCAGCAGAGAGATAATTTTGAATTCGATCTGGGTCAGATGGATGGGTTCGCCGTTGATGGTGAGCAGGTGCTTTTCAAAGTCGATCTTCAGTCCCTTGGCGTAGTACGGACGCTTGTACAGCGGCGTATTGGTGTTCAGCTTGTTGCTGTGGCGGATCACCGTTCGCACCCGGGCCAGAAGCTCCGCGTTGCCGAAGGGCTTGCTGATGTAATCGTCAGCACCCAGATCCAGAGCCAGTACCTTCTCCTTTTCCTGAGTTCTGGCAGAAATCACGATGATGGGGAGGCTGCTCCAGGAGCGTACCTGACGGATGATATCCAGTCCGTCCATGTCGGGAAGTCCCAGATCCAGCAGAACCACATCGGGACAATGGGACGTGATGATGGACAGGCCGTCCTTGGCGGTGGAAGTGCTCAGCACCTTGTAGTTCTGCGAGGTGAGAAGCTTGGTGATCAGCTTGCTGATGCTGGATTCATCTTCAATCAATAGGATGGTGATCTTAGAATTCATCGCTCAATTCCTCCTTTGGAAGCGAGAAGTAGAATTCCGCTCCACGTTCGTTATTTTTCGCATGGATCATTCCGCCGTGCGCAGTGATGATCGTCTTGCAGATGGTGAGGCCGATGCCCATGCCCTTGTGGCCGTCAGCGGTCTGATGACGGGAATAGGTGGTTCCGTCGAAGAGGCGCGGGAGAAGTTCAGGAGAGATTCCCATGCCGAAATCGATGACGCGGAACAGGATGTAATGACCGGATTCTTCCACTTTGCAGGCGATGGGCTCTTTGGAACCGGAATGATAAAATGCGTTTTCGATCAAATTCATCAGGACCTGCTCGATCAGCATGGCGTCCATGGGTAGGAAGATCGGATCATCGGGAATCGTCAGGGAAATCTGCAGCTGGGGCAGGCGCTGTTTCAACCGCAGGACCGCTTCGTTCAGAACTTCCTCCACCAGCTCCGGCTCTTTCTTCAGAGAGGTGGAGCTGGTCTGAATCCGCGTAACGGACAGCAGGTTTTCTACCATGTTCAAAAGCCAGTGGGAGTCGTCGGAGATCTGTTCCACCAGTTCCCGCTTTTCCTCCTCCGACAGGGTCTCGAAATTTTCCAGATAGGATTCGCCGGAGCCGATGATGGTGGTCAACGGCGTCCGCAGGTCGTGGGAGACGGCTCTTAGCAGATTGGCACGCAGCTTTTCTTTTTCGGCATCCGCCAGGGCGCGTTCCCGTTCGGCGATGATTTCCGCCTGTTCCTTCAGGTGGGTCAGGAAGCTGCTGACGATAATGGAAGTGGCCATCATCAGTACGAAGGTGATGGGATAGCCGGTCAACGTGAAGTTCAGCCGCCAGTAAGGGTAGGTGAACCAGTAGTTGACGCAGATGACGCCGATGAGGGATGCCGCCAGCCCGTAGTAAAACCCGTCGGTAAAGTAGGCGATGGCGATCAGCGCCAGGATATACACCAGAGCGATATTGGCGACACCGGAGGCCAGGATCCACAGCGCATAACCCACCAGGGTGGCGATGACCAGAATCAGAACCGTGGTAAACCAGCCTTCCGGCGTGGGTTTCTTTTTCAGGGAAAGCTTCAGGGATTCCAGAAACATAAAAAGCATCTCCTTCGGTCAGGAAATTCTCATCGACCAATGACAATTCCGATCATTGGGGATTTTTTTTATTATACTACGTCTGCGGAGGAAAAACCAACTGTTTGAAAAGTTAAGAATGTGTTAAGAATGTTTTGGACGGAAGAAAGAGGGTATTTATGGTACGGCGAGTTCGCCATAGGTAACATACAGTTGCATTTTGCTAACCAACTGTGTTAGTATGATACGGATAGGATGAAGTTATGGAGGAATAGATATGACACTGAATCAAGGAACGATCGGATCAAAATATAAAATTGAAGACATGACGCTGCCGCAGAACACGGAACGGCGACTGGAAGCGCTGGGAATGACCCACGGCACTACCATTCAGGTGATCAACACCAAGGATCGCGGAACCATGATCATCAAGGTCCGCGGAACGCGGTTTGCCATCGGGCGGGACATTTCCGCAAGGATCGACGTAACGGAGGTGAGCGCACGATGAAACGGGATATGACCATCGGGTTCATCGGCAACCCCAACTGCGGGAAGACTACGCTGTTCAATGCGTTTACCGGAGCAAACCTGAAGGTGGCAAACTGGCCCGGCGTCACCGTGGAAAAGGTAGAAGGGGCCATGCGCTATCATGACGAGACTATCAAGCTGGTGGATCTGCCGGGGACCTACAGCCTGACTTCCTATACGATGGAAGAACAGGTGGCGCGGCAATACATCCTCAGCGACGACGTGGATGTCATCGTGGACGTGGTGGATGGCTCCGCTCTGGAGAGAAACCTGTACCTGACGCTGCAGCTTCTAGAGCTGGGAAAGCCGGTCGTCATGGCGCTGAACATGATGGATATCGTGGAGAAGCGGGGCATGGAGATCGATACCCACCGTCTTCCGGAAATGCTGGGGATCCCGGTGATTCCGGTGTCGGCCAGAAAGCGCCGCGGACTGAACATCCTGATCCACGCAGCGGCTCACCACAAGGGAGCCAAGGGGCCGGACCGGCTGCAGCACAACCATCCGGAGACCACGGAACACAAGCACAACCATCACAGGGAATACGTCATGGTATACAGCGATCTCATCGAGGATAAGATCGACCGGATCATCGACGTCCTGAAGCAGAAATACCCTGACATGAAGAATTACCGGTGGCATGCTCTGAAGCTGTTGGAACAGGATCAGGAGATCACCCGGACGTACCCGGTGGAGCTGCCTGACGTCATCGACCGCAGCTATGAAATCGATATCATCAATGAAAAGTACGACTTCATCGAGGAAGTCATCGAAGAGGTTCTGGTCAACAAGGAAAAGCGGGAGGCCATGACCGATAAGATCGACCAGGTGCTGACCAACCGATTTTTGGGACTGCCCTGCTTTCTGGGTATCATGGCTCTGGTCTTTCTGATGACCTTTACTGTGGGTGACTTATTGAGCGGCTATGTGGAGGCGCTGGTGGAAATCATCTCGGGCGGCGTCAGCGCCGTATTGGCTTCCATGAACGTGGGAACGGCACTGACATCTCTGATCGTTGACGGCATCATCTCCGGCGTAGGAGGGATCCTCACCTTCCTGCCCAACATCTTTGTGCTGTTTCTGGCTTTGGCCCTGTTGGAGGACAGCGGGTATATGTCCCGTGTCGCTTACGTCATGGACGGGATTATGAGCCACATCGGCCTGTCGGGCCGGGCTTTCATTCCCATGCTTTTGGGCTTCGGCTGCAGCGTACCGGCCATCATGGCGTCCCGCTCCCTGGAAGATCATCGGGACCGGGTACGGGTCATGCTGGTGACGCCTTTCATGTCCTGCAGCGCCCGGCTTCCCATCTACGTTCTGTTTTCCCAACTGTTTTTCGGTGACAGAGCCATGCTGGTGGCCTATTCCATGTACGTCATCGGTCTGGCCGTAGCCATCCTGATCTCCTTCATCGTCCATAAATTGGACCGTCAGAGCGTAGAAAACAAGAGGATGCTGCTGATCGAGCTGCCGGAATACAAGCTGCCCAGCAGCCGTACCGTTGCCATCTACGTCTGGGAAAAGGTCAAGGACTTCCTGACCAAGGCCGGAACCACCATCTTCGTGGCTTCTATTATTCTGTGGGTTCTGCTGAACTTCGGAGCTGGCGGCTACACCGGCGATATGGCCAACAGCTTCGGCTCGTCCTTGAGCCGCTTCCTGGTTCCTTTATTTGTTCCCATCGGACTGGGTTACTGGCAGATCGTAGTGGCGCTGATTGCCGGAATCTCTGCCAAGGAAGTGGTGGTGTCCAGCAGCGCCATTCTGTTCGGCATTGCCAACATCAATTCCGCCGCGGGGATGGCGGAGCTGGGAGCCGATCTGGGAACCATGGGCTTCGGACCGCTGAACGCCTTCTGCCTCATGGTCTTCTGTCTGCTGTACATCCCCTGTGCCGCTACGATCATGACCATACGGAAAGAATCCGGAAGCTGGAAGTGGACCGGCGTCTGCGTAGCGTTTCAGCTGGGCGTTGCCTGGCTGGCAGCCTTCGCCATCTATCAGATCGGCGGGCTGTTTTAGAAATAGAGAAAGGCGGGAAATTGTGATATGATAAAAGAAGGAATCGCAGGTATCGTGATTTTGGCGCTGATCATCGCCTATAGCGTCTTCGTGATCCGCAAAAAGATACGGGACGCCAGGGAAGGAAAATACTGCGGCTGCGGCTGCTCCGGCTGTTCTAAGACCTGCGGAAAGCCGAAGCGGGATGCATGACCGGCGCGAAACAGTAAGGAAGGAAACGAATATGAGCGAACACATTTACAATGGATTCGGAGAACTGACCGGCAACACGCCGCTGCTGCGGCTGAACCGCATGACGCGTAATCGTGGCGCAAAGGCGGAGGTGCTGGCCAAGCTGGAATATTTCAATCCGGCGGGAAGCGTGAAGGATCGCATCGCCGTGCAGATGATCGATGATGCAGAGGCGGAAGGCCGGTTGAAGCCCGGCGGAACCATCATCGAGCCCACCTCCGGAAACACGGGGATCGGGCTGGCCGCAGTGGCGGCTTCCCGGGGCTATCGGCTGATCCTGACCATGCCGGAGACCATGAGCATCGAGCGGAGGAAGCTGGTAGCGGCCTACGGAGCTTCCGTGGTACTGACACCGGGAGAAGAAGGAATGAAGGGTGCCATCGCCCGAGCGGAACAGCTGTCGAAGGAGATTCCCGGTTCCATCGTGGCCGGACAGTTCGTCAATCCTTCCAATCCCAAGGCCCATGTAGGGACCACGGGTCCGGAGATCTGGCGCGATACGGATGGAAAGGTGGACGTTTTCGTAGCGGGCGCCGGAACCGGCGGAACCATCACGGGAACGGGACTGTATCTGAAAGCGCAAAATCCGCAGATTCAGATCGTTGCCATCGAGCCGGAAACGTCGGCGGTGCTGTCCGGACGGCAGTCCGGTTCCCACGGACTGCAGGGCATCGGCGCCGGCTTCATCCCGGATGTGCTGCGCACCGACGTTCTGGATCGCATTGTTACCGTCAGCGACCAGCAGGCGCTGGACGCGGCAAGAGAACTGGCACGCACCGAGGGAATCCTCTGCGGCATTTCCTCCGGAGCGGCGCTGCACGCGGCTCTGACGTTGGCCTGCGAACCGGAATGGGCCGGAAAGCGGATCGTGGTCCTTCTGCCGGACACCGGAGAACGCTATCTCTCCACGGAGCTGTTTGAAGAATAGAGGAAACCATGCTTCACATTTACTATGGGCGGGAAAGCATCGACAGGGATCGGTTTCTGTTTTCCTCCGTCAAAGAATCGCTGCTGCGCATCCGCAGCGGTATCTCTGCCGCAGAGCGGATCTACGTGGTGGTTCCCGACCAATTTACGCTGCAAGCGGAGCAGAACGCGCTGGAATACTTGGAAGAACCGGGCCTTTTGGAGGTGGATATCCTGTCCCAGAGCCGCTTGGGTCATCGCATTCTGATGGAGACGGCCGGAGCAACCCGAACTCACATCGACAAATACGGGCGTCATATGCTGATCGCCGAAATTTTGAAAGAGCAGCAGGAGCAGCTTCTGACCTACGGCGGCGCCGCGGATTCCACGGCCTTTGTGGAGATGGTCAACGACCTGATCACGGAGATGAAGCAGCACAACGTGGAGCCTCAGGACATTCCCAACATTCTGGAGAGCATCGAGCCCTCCAGTTTGCTTTATCGGAAGCTGGCGGACGTGTACCGCGTCTTTGAGGAATATCAGAAGAGGATCGACGGAAAGTATGTGGACACGGAGGACTATACCCGTCTGGTGACGGAGCAGATTCCCAATTCTGGCCTGGTACGCAGCGGTGAATTCTGGATCTATGGATTCGATTCCTTTACGCCCAAGATGATGGCCATGCTGGGACAGCTGATGGCCTGTGCCATGGACGTCAATCTGGTCATGATCGGCGATCCCGGCATCTGCGGACCGGAACCCGATCCCGCCGACGGCGATTTGTTCGGCCTGGCCAAGGCGGTGATGGATCAGCTGAGAACCATCGCCATGGAACAGGGTACGGTGTGGGAGCAGAAGGCCATCGGCCAGGAATTTCTCCGGCCTGCCCGGCCTTCCCAGCTGATGCATTTGGAAAAAAATCTATACGCCTGGCCACACCAGTGTTTTTCGCAAAGCGAATCGGAAGCGGAGACGGCGCCTGCGGCCATTGCCTTCTGCCGCGCATCCAATCTTTACACCGAGGCGGAATCGGCAGCGGCGGAGATAACGGCGCTGGTGAGGGATCGCGGCTATCGCTACGAGGATATCGCCGTGATCTGCAACGACATGGAGGGTCGGGGATCGGTGATTTCCCGGGTGTTTCACGCCAGCGGGATCCCTGTGTTTCTGGACCGGAAGCGCTCCATCCTCCACGATCCGGCAGTGGAATATCTCATGGCTCTGCTGGAGGGCCTGTCGGGCCGCCTGCGCTACGAGGAAATGTTTCAGATGGTGAAGACCGGTCTGACGGATCTGACACGAGACGAGGGCGAGCTGCTGGAGAACTATGTATTGTCCTACCGCAGCGCCGCTTCCAACCTGCGGCGGGCCTTCCGATACGGGGAAAGCCGCTACGGAGTCGACGGACTGGCGCAGCTGGAAGGGCTGCGGAAAAAGCTGATCGATCCGGTGGCAAAGCTGGCCTCCGATCTGAAAAAAGAGCCTTCGGCCAGGGGAAAGACCCGGGTGTTGTACGACTATCTGACGGACGTGGCCCGGATACCGGAAAAGCTGACGGCCCTGTGCGACCGACTGGAAGCGGCAGGTGAACTGGAACTTCTGTCGGAGACGACGCAGATCTGGCAGGTGATCGTGGGACTTCTGGACCAGATCGTAGAACTGATCGGCGACGAGCCTCTATCCATAGCCGATTACGGTTTGATGCTGAACGCGGGCTGCTGTGCCGTGGAGATCGGCCTTCTGCCGCCGTCCTACGATCAGGTGATCGTTGGAACGATGCAGCGCACCCGAACGGGAAGGGTGAAGGCGCTATTGGTCCTGGGGGCCAACGACGGCGTCCTTCCGGGATCCGGCGCTTCGGAGGAGCTGCTTTCGGAAAGCGAGAAGGCGCTTTTGATGGCCAGGAATATCTGCATCTGCAAGGATGACAGCTGGCGGGCCATGGAGGAAAAGATCGCCATCTACAAGAATCTGTCCAAACCGTCGGAACGGCTGTGGATCAGCTACACCATCGCGGACGGCGAGGGAGGAGCGGCCAGAGCCTCGCTGATCTATGAGAAGCTGCGGGGAATCTTTCCTCAGGTTCCGGAGGTGGCGGATGTGGTGAACCGCGGCCAGGCGCTGGAGCGCATCCACAGTCCGGCAGCGGCCATGGATCATCTGGCGGAGGAATTGCTGGACTGGCGCAACGGCGAAGAGCTGGATCCGATCTGGAAGGAAACGCTGAACTGGTTTTTGAAAACCATGCCCCAACAGATCAAACCGCTGCAGGAGGGGCTTCTGTTCGACAATCGGATGCAGCGTCTGGAAGGAGATTTGGCGGATCGTATCTATCGGAAGGAGGGCTACGAGGAGCTGGTATTGAGCCCGTCCCGTCTGGAACGGTTTGGGCGCTGTCCTTTCAGCCATTTTCTGCAGTACGGTCTGCGGCCCGAGGAACGGCGCGTCTTTGAACTGGCAGGTCGGGAAGCCGGCGACGTGTATCACGAATGCCTGATGAAGCTGTCCCGCTGGCTGACCCTGCCCAATGTGGCAGTGAGCGATCCCGCATCGCCGTGGATGACCGTCACCCGGGAGCAGTGTGAGAAGAAAGTGGCGGAGCTGATGGAGCAGATCGCCGATTCCTATCAGGAGGCGGTGCTGCGTTCCGGTGGCCGCGAGGAATACCGACTGGATCGGATGAAACGGATCTGCACGGACGTTTCCTGGAACCTGATCCGTCACGTCCGCCAGGGGCAGATTCTGCAGATGTATCTGGAAGCCGGCTTTGGTCGTGGAAGGAACAACGCATTTCCGGCGGTGAAGGTATCGCTGGACGGCGGGAAGACGCTGCGCATCGAAGGAAAGATTGACCGTGTGGATGTTCTTCCCGGATCGGACGGCGGGAAGTACGTAAAGATCATCGATTACAAATCCGGCAGCGAAACGTTCCGGGCCGATGAGGCGAAAAGCGGATGGCGGCTGCAGCTGATGCTGTATCTGGAAGGAGCCGCCCGTGGCGTAGGTGCGGAACCGGCCGGCATCTTCTACTTTCCGGTGGGAGAGCCTTCGGTCTGTGCGGACGGCTGCGAGGCTGCGGAACTGTCGGAACGGGTGACGAGGACCGTGGAAAAGAGCTTTCAGATGAACGGCCTGATGGTGGACGATCCTCAGGTGATCCGCAGCGTGGCGGGAGACTTCGTCAAGGACTCCGCGGTGGTTCCGTTGTCCAGAAAGAAGGATGGAACGCTGTCCAAGGTGTCGGAGACTTCTGTTTTGTCGCCTCAGGCGTTTGCCCAGTTCCGTCAGGAGGTGGACGATACGGTCCGTCGCCTGTGCCGCGATCTGGCGGACGGTGAGATCGCTGCGTCGCCACAGAAGACCGGGATCGTTACGGCCTGTCAATATTGCAGCTTTCGGAGCGTATGCTATTTTGATCCGGCCTTTGAAGGCTGCAGCTATCGAAAGTAGCAGGATTTTTGAGTAAACGAAAAAGAGGCTGTTTTGGAGCCACGGGTCTGTGTCTTTGAAACAGCCTCTTTTGATCTTTGATTGTGGTGAAAAAATCAGTCTTCCATCATGTATCTGTGACGCTTTGCCGTACGGCGGCGATACCACGTCTTTCCGATGACGATGGCCGCGATGGTGGCGCAGGGAAGAATTCCCCAGATCATCACGTTTTTGTTGCTGGCCTTCACCTCGGTCCACAGCTGGTCCAGAAGCAGATTGGCTTCGTCGGACAGGTTGACGAACATCTCCGAATTGTCCAGGATCTCCTGGGACGGATAGAGGACGGGATCATCCCGCAGCTCTTCATCCAGCAGGCAGTAGGCGGCCAGATTGGCCGTACCGTAGCCTATGTATTCGATGTTCTGAGCGTTGACCACCGGCTCGTTCAGGAAGTTGATGAACATTTCCGCGCCCAGCTTGTTTTTGGCGGAGGCGGGAATGCAGATCGCATCTACGAATTTGTTGGTTCCTTCTTTGGGGATGACGATGTCGATGTCATCGTTGTCGATCAGAAGAGCGTCCCCCGCGTAGTAGGTGGCGATGGCCGCTTCGTTGTTTTCCATCTTGTCGAACATCTGATCCATGACGTAGGCCTGTACCAGGGGCTTCTGTTCCTTCAAAAGCTCGGCAGCCTCACGCAGCTGATCCGGATCCTCCGTGTTCAGGGAATAGCCCAGGTATTTCAGAGCTACGCCGAAGGCGTCACGGGAGTTGTTGAACATCAGAATCTGACCGGCGTACGTTTCGTCCCACAGGATTCCCCAACTGTCCGGCTCTTCCTCCACCATGGAAGTGTTGTAGATGATGGCTACGGTATTCCAGGCGTAGGGAAGGGAATAGACGGATCCGGGATCGTAATTGGGATCCATGAATCCCTCGTTCATGTATTTCGCATTGGGGATGTTATCGTAATCCAGCGGAAGCAGCATATCCTCCTTGATCATGCGGGCGATCATGTAGTCCGACGGTATGATCACATCGTAGCTGGCGGCACCGCTTTTCAGCTTGGCGTACAGCTCTTCGTTGGTGGCGAAGTTGGTGTAGTACACCTTGATGTCGGTCAGATCTTCAAATTCGGAGATGACGTCGATGAGGTCATCGCTGCCGTCGGAGATGTACTCACCCCAGTTGTAGAAATTGATGGACGCACCCTGACCGCGAAGCTGACCGTAGTACTCTTCGTCGTAGGTGTACGCGTCCCAATCGCCGGTGTAGGGCAGGTTGTCGCGGTCGAGATCGAAGCTGTCACCGGCGAAGCAGGCGAAGCCGTTTGCCGCAAGAAGCGCGGCAAGGCAGAGGAAGGCGGCCATGCGCCGCAGAATGGTTCTATCCACGACGGCCTCCTTTCTGCAGCTGATTTTCCCTGCGGATGTCGTTCAGATTGGTCAGGATCAGCACCGCCAGTACCACGACGAAAATGATGGCCGACAGAGCGTTGATCTCAGGGCTGACGCGCTTTCTGGTCATGGAGTAGATCAGCACCGGCAGCGTCTGGGCCCGCTCTCCGCTGACGAAATAGGAAATGTTGAAGTCGTCCAGGGAGAAGGTGAAGGCGATGAGAAAGCCGGTGATGATTCCGGGCATGATCTCCGGCAGCATGACTTTAGTGAAGGCCTGTAGAGGCGTACATCCCAGGTCCAGAGCTGCTTCGAACAGGTATTTATCCATCTGGCGCAGCTTGGGAAGCACCGACAGTATGACGTAGGGCACGTTGAAGGTGATGTGGGCCACGATGACGGTGAACAGGCTGAAATCCACCTTGAACATGACGAACAGGAGCATCAGGGAGACGCCCATGACGATCTCCGGGCTCATGACCGGAAGGTAGGTGAAGTTCATGATCAGGTCGCGGCTCCGCTTTTTCATGGCCTGAATTCCCACAGCGGCAGCCGTTCCCAGAAGCGTAGCGATGACCGAAGAGATTACGGCCACGATCAGGGTGTTTAACAGGGCCGAGAGAATGCTTTCGTTCTGGATCAGGTCGGCGTACCACTTGGTGGTGAAGCCGCTCCAGGCACCGCGGCTCTTGCTGTTGTTGAAGGAGTATGCGATCATCACCAGAATGGGCAAGTACATGAAGGCCATGACGATGAAGATGTACAGGTTGGAGGTCAGGGAATTCTGCTTCTTTGTCATAACAACAGGCCCTCCTTTTCCTCGGGATTATGGAACATGTCGGTCAGAGCCATGCAGACCAGGAGGATCACCATCAGAACCAGAGACAGGGCCGCACCCAGATTGGGATTGTAGGCGTTGCCGAGGAACTGCATTTCGATCAGGTCGCCGATCAGCATGAAGGAACCGCCGCCCAACATGACGGAGATGACGAAGGTGGATACCGATGGGACAAAGACCATGGTGATGCCGGTGGCAATCCCGGGCAGCGACAGGGGAAGAACCACCTGACGCAGCGTTTCGCCGGGGCTGCAGCCCAGGTCGGTAGCCGCCTCGATGAGAGAGGGCTCGATCTTCGTCATGACAGAATACAGGGGCAGGATCATGAAGGGCAGGTAGTTATACACCATGCCCAGAACCACAGCTCCCTGGGTGTTGATCATTTCGTAGGGACCTAAGCCGATCATGCCCAGCAGGCGGTTGATGACGCCGTTGTTTTCCAGCAGGGTCATCCAGGCGTAGGTTCGAAGCAGGAAGTTCATCCACATGGGAAGCATGACCAGGAGGACCAGAGTCCTCTGGGTGTTGGCGCTCTTGCGGGAGATCAGATAGGCCAGCGGATAGGCGATGGCCAGGCACAGGGCCGTAGCGATGATGGCCAGCCAGACGGAGCTTCCGATGACGGGAGCGAAGCGCATCCCTTGGACGAAGTTATCCAGGGTAAAGCCGCCGTTCATATCGGTGAGGGCGTAATATCCCACCAGCCCCATGGGAACGACGATAAACAGGGCGGCCCACAGCAGGTAGGGGGCCGCGGCAATTCTCGCTTTCATGGCAGACCCCTCCTATTCTTCGTCATCTTCATCTTCGTCGTTCAGGATGGAGTCGGCTTCCAGCGCGCTGAGCAGCTCCGCCTCTTCCTCCGGAGACATTTTATGCATGATATGGATATCGTCGGGGGTCAGGATCAGTCCGATCTCGCTGCCCACGGGGTGATTTTCGATGGTGTGGACCATCCACTCCTCCTCTTCACCGGGAGCCTGAACCATCAGTTCGTAGTGGACGCCCTTGAAGACGCTGGAGATGACGGTGCCGTGGAACTGCCCGTCGGCAGGCTTGCAGATCTCCCAGTCTTCGGGCCGGATGACCACGTCCACTCTGGCGTTGGTTCCGAAGCCGCCGTCCAGACAGGGCAGCTGACGGCCGCCGAATTCCACCAGATAGTCACGGATCATGACGCCGTCCACGATGTTGCTCTCGCCGATGAAGTCGGCAACGAAGGCGTTGACGGGCTCGTTATAGATGTCGATGGGCGTACCGATCTGCTGGATCTGGCCGTTTTTCATGACCACGACGCGGTCGGACATGGTCAGGGCTTCTTCCTGGTCGTGGGTGACGTAGAGGAAGGTAATCCCCAGCTGCTGCTGAATGCGCTTCAGCTCGATCTGCATTTCCTTGCGCAGCTTCAGGTCCAGAGCGCCCAGGGGCTCATCCAGCAGAAGGAGTCTGGGGTGGTTGACCAAGGCCCGGGCGATGGCAACGCGCTGCTGCTGCCCGCCGGACAGCTGATTGACCCGGCGCAGCTCGAAGCCGGACAGTCCCACCATGGCCAGCATTTCCTTGATCCGTTTCTTCCGCTCGGCATCGGGCAATCTGCTGATCTTCAGACCGAATTCCACGTTTTCGTACACGTTCAGATGAGGAAACAGCGCGTAGCGCTGAAAGACCGTGTTGACGTGACGCTTGTAAGGCGGAACATCGTTGATTTTCTTTCCATCAAAAAAAACGTCACCCTCCGAGGGTTCTACAAAACCGCCGATGATCCTCAGCGTCGTAGTTTTCCCACAGCCCGATGGGCCCAGAAGAGTAACGAATTCCTTGTCCTTGATGTCCAGATTCAGGTGATCAAGGACCACTTCGCCGTCGAAGGCAACCGTAATGTTGCGAAGACTGATTAAAGTATTGTTTTCCATGCAGCATCCCCCTTTGCGGATTTAGTCATGCAGGTTACTTTGGACCTGCGTGGCCCAGAGACTTTTGACATCACTCCCCGCAAAAGGTTTTTGACCATACCCACGGGTTCTTAACGGTACGGATTCAGGTGATGCGTGAGCCTCCGTATGTGCCAGATGCTTGAAAGGGCCAAAACGTGTGAAAACCCGCAAAATGCGGGAGATACCGGCCGCTTTTCAATTTTAGTATAGTAATCTAATCCTAACAGGGAACGGTGGGAATTGCAAGGTATTTGGCGCATTTTGACCGGAGAAATTTGGGAAACGGCCGAAAAAATCGGGGACCGGTTGAAATTACGCCGAAAGTTGGATAGAATAAGAAGGCGGTGCGGATGACGACCTGCGCTGTGATACGACGGATGAGGAGAACGAAATGAAACAGAGATACAACTGCGCAGGAGGCAGCCGCCTGGCGGCGGTGATCGTTCTGCTGGCTCTGGTCCTGGGACTGACGTCCTGCGGATCGATGGGCGGCGGAACGGCGGAGCCGGAGACGGTGGAAAAACAGGCCTTTTATCTGAATACGGTCTGCAACATTCGCCTGCAGGAATGGGAAGGCGATTACGAGGAAGGAGAGGCATTGGTGAATCAGGCCTTTTCCCTCTGCGCACAGCTGGAACACAAAATGAGCCGGACGGTGGCCGGAAGCGATGTCGATCACATCAATACGGCCGGCGGTCAGCCGGTGGAGATCGACGATGGCCGGGTGGCGGAGGTATTGGAGCTGGGACTGGATTACAGCCGATTGTCAGACGGTCGCTTCGATATTACGGTGGGTCGGTTAGCCGAGCTTTGGAACTTCTCCGGAGTGGATCCTTCCGTACCGGATGATACCGATATTCGGGAGGCGGTGGCCCATGTGAATTATGAAAATCTCACCGTAGAGGCAGTGGCTCCGGACGACCCCATGGCGGTGGAGAGCGGAACGGAATCTGGAACGTGGCGCGTGACGCTTTCCGATCCGGAAGCGAAGATCGATCTGGGAGCGGTGGCCAAAGGCTACATCGTGGATGAGGTCAGCGATTATCTTCGGGAAAACGGCGCCGTTCGCGGCATCGTGGATTTCGGCGGAAACATTTCCTGCATCGGAGCCAAAGAGAGCGGAGAACCGTGGATCATCGGCGTGAAGAAGCCCTTCGGCGCGGGAGATACCCGGGAGGATCAGCAGGACAGCCTGATCGGAACGGTGGAGCTGGGCGCGGATTGCTCCGCGGTGACCTCGGGGACGTACGAACGACGTTTTACGCAGGACGGCGTTCTGTACCATCACATTTTGGATCCGGCCACCGGATATCCCTGCGACACCGATGTCAGCGGCGTCACCATCATCGGCGAGCGGTCGGGCCAGTGTGACGGTCTGTCCACGGTCTGCCTGATCCTGGGCGTGGAGGACGGCATGGCGCTGATCGAATCCCTGCCGGACTTCGAAGCTGTCTTCGTGGACACCCAGGGACAGGTTCACTGCACCTCCGGCGTAGTCTTTACACCGGCGCAGTAGCAGGGCGGTCCGGTTGCGATGCCGACGATCGGGGCTTGACAAAGCCAGGCTTTCGCGGTAGTGTTATAGGACAGAGTCAGAGATTCGCAGCCCCAAAGGGCGCGGTAAGATAAGTTAACAAGAAAAGAGGAACAACAAATGAGTGAAACTTGTAATCACGATTGCGGAAGCTGCGGCGAAAGCTGTGCAGAACGCGATCCGAAGAGCTTTCAGGAAAAACCCCACGACATGAGCCGCATCGGTAAGGTGATCGCCGTGGTCAGCGGAAAGGGCGGCGTCGGAAAGTCCATGGTGACGGGCCTGATGTCTGTTCTGGCTTCCCGTGACGGAAAGAAAGTGGGAATTCTGGATGCGGATATCACCGGACCGTCCATTCCCCGGATGTTCGGTGTCACCGAAAAGCTGATGGCCGATCAGAACGGCGCCTATCCCAGCACCAGCAAGGGCGGAATCGACGTGGTCTCCATCAATCTTCTGCTGGATGACGACGATGCTCCTGTGGTATGGAGAGGGCCGGTCATCGCCGGAAGCGTCAAGCAGTTCTGGACCGATGTGATCTGGGATGTGGACTACATGTTCGTGGACATGCCTCCCGGAACCGGCGACGTGCCGCTGACCGTATTCCAGTCCCTGCCGGTGGACGGTATCATCGTGGTCACTTCTCCCCAGGAGCTGGTGGGCATGATCGTAGGGAAGGCCGTGAACATGGCCAAGATGATGAACGTTCCCATTCTGGGCGTGGTGGAAAACATGAGCTACGTAACCTGCCCCGATTGCGGAAAGAAGATCAACGTGTTCGGTGACAGCCACGTGGACGAGGTTGCGGCCAAGTACGGACTGAAGGTTCTGGCCAAGGTGCCCATGGATCCCAAGCTGGCAGCCGGCTGCGACGCCGGTGAAATCGAAGGCTTCGAGGGCGATTTCATGGACGGCGCCTACGCTGAAGTGGTGAAAACGCTGGAATAAAACGGCGCAGATAGAAAAATGACAGAAAGAGGAGACTGTGAGCGGTTCCTGAACGGGCCGCAAAGCGACAGTCTCCTTTTTTGTGTGGCATGGCGCCGCATATGATCGGGTTATTTGCGTTTGGCGTCTCTGCCGCGTTTAGCGTGCTTGCCGCGCTCGGTACTTTGGCTGCGCTTGGTGTGTTTGCCTGTGCGGGGCGGTTTGTCCAGCCCTTCATCCCCATCCAGTGGACGACCGATCAGAATTTCGCCCTCCACCGTCAGCGTTTCCGTCTTGGCCAGGTCGATTTCGCTGCGGTCGATGTGAAACAGCAGCGGTGTCATGTCGGCAAAGATCTGCCGGTCGCTCAGGGGCATGGTGAAGGTCTGCGACACCAGGCGCCGGTCCGCCAGCTGAAAATGCTGAGCGAAATAATCGATGACCTGTTGGTTGGAATAGTCCTGATGGAGCAGATGATTTTTGGCCAGCGCACGGAATTCCTTCAGATGACCGTTGCCGGGGATGACTTTGACGATCCAGCCGCTGCGCGTCATGGCCCGACGGAATTCGCCGTAGTTGGCCGGAGCGAAGATATCCAGAATGCAGTTGATGCTGTGGCTGCGGATGGGGAGGTGGGCGGAGTCGCCCACGAACCACTGCACCAGGCCGTCGGGGTCGCACTTGGAGGCAAGCTGAATGGAGTCGCGGGAGATATCGAAGGCAATCAGCTGCTTGTCGCCGAGGCAACGGGCCAGCTCCCGGGCGTAAAATCCTTCGCCGCAGCCGGCATCCAGTACGGTGACCACATTCGGCAGTTCCGAGATGATGGAAGCTAGGGCTTCCAGTATGTGAGAATAATATCCGGCGTTGAGAATCTGCTGGCGCTTTTGGAAGGAAGCCTTGTCGTAATGCTCTGCGGAACCTTTGGTACCGGCAGCCAGATTGACGTAGCCGTGCTTTGCGATGTCGAAGCTGTGTCCGCCGGAGCAGATCAGCCGGTCGCCGTCACAGCGCAGCGATTCCTGGCATACGGGGCAGCGAAAGACGCTCCTTCCGCGGGAGAAGCGGACGGTGTTGTCAGTAGAATGTTTCATGGAATACCTCATGCAAATCGGTCTCCCGTCAGAGGACGGAGGGAAATTTCGCCGGTGGTCAGCGTTTCCTGCCGACCGTCGTCGTACTGCACCATCAGGCCACCGTTATCGGCGATTCCGAGAACGGTGACGACGGCATCTTTGGCCGACTCGCTGCTATCGGGTTGTGCGCAGTCGGGATGGGACCCGGGGGCGCCTTGGGGGAAGATGCGCACCTGGCGGCCCAGAAGCAGGGAGCGGCTGCGGTAGTCGTCCAGAAAGCGGCGATCCGGAATCTCGGCGAGAACATCAAACATCTGCGCAGCAATGGCTTCGGAAAGAGCCTCCCTTGTTCCTTCCGCCGTTTCGTGAGCGCCGACCAGCGCTCCGGCAATTTCACGCAGTTCCTCCGGAAAGCTGCCGTCGGGTTCTCTGTAGTTGACGCCGATCCCTACGATGATGGCATCGATGGTTCCGCGTTTCGGATGAATGACGCTTTCGGTCAGAATTCCGCAGACCTTTTTTCCGTTGTAATACAGGTCGTTGACCCATTTGATCTTCGCCTCTTTGTTCAGTACCTGAGAGATGGCTCTGGCCACGGCAACCGAAGCAGCGGTGGTCAGCAGGGTGATGTCGCCCATGGCAAGGCCGCATTCGTCGGGACGTATGATGGCGCTCAGGTAAATCCCGCATCCGGCAGGGGAAAAGAAGCGGCGTCCCAGGCGGCCACGCCCGGCGCTCTGCTGATCGGCAATGACCACGGTTCCGTGGGAAGCTCCGTTGCTGACCAGCTCCTTCGCCTTCGTATTGGTGGAATCCAGCGTATCGTAACGATAAATGTGAATGAATGAATTCATCGTATGTCTCCTTTGTCAGTGCAAGATGGCTAAGGGATTGCGCTCGTTGGTTCGTTCAGCATCAGGTTTTCATTATATCATAAAAATAAGCCGGGTGCGATAGTATGATCGGAAGCGCGGCGTATGGCCGCGCCTCTATATCGCCGCCGCGCCTTCTGTCTGCCTTTGCCCGGATCCGTTTTATGTG
This sequence comes from Bacillota bacterium, assembly GCA_017621195.1. Taxonomy (GTDB): domain Bacteria; phylum Bacillota; class Clostridia; order Peptostreptococcales; family Anaerovoracaceae; genus RGIG446. The sequence continues at coordinate 18,252 of JAGATO010000325.1, forward strand.
ATATACTGAGTCCGTATAAGGAGAAAGCGATGAAGCGAGAAATTTGGACACCACTGGAAGAACAACTGCAGAGATTAGCGGAAGATTGGATGGATCGCCACATGGGCCGCGACTGGAAAAACCAATGGGAGAGCATTGCTGGCCAAGCGGTGGCTGACAAATTGTTGGAATATGCGGAAGAAGGATACGGCGTTACAGCGATTCTGCAATGGGACGACGATATCTGTCGGTTTCTCATGACGGCGGCTGTACCAGATCGACAACCAGATCGACAATGTGAAACGCTGACGGAGCAGCTGTATTGGGATAGTTGGGGAACGGCGCTGATGGACGGAGGAAGGCAATTGCTTCGCGACTATGTGACGGACGCGTATTCCAAATGGACTGAATGTGTAGAAGAATGGCCGAGCGGCGCAGAAAAAGAACGGATAAACAGCGCAGAAGAAGAGCGAATGAGCGGTGCAGAAGATGATATGGGGGACGACGCGGAAAAAAGCTTGAGAAATGGCGAAAATGCAGAAGAAACGCCAATCGCAAATAGACGATCAAAAATCATCCTCGGTGGCCCTGGCTTACACGGAGTACCGATGGAGGAGATGAAGCCATTGTACGAAGCGCTGGAAGGCTGGAGGATCGGCATATCCATCAACTCCTTTGGAGTTCTTCTGCCGGAGAAATCCTGCGGCGGGTGGTTTCGACGGGAGAAAGAGCCGGCGGATCGAGGAGAAATCGAGTGCTGTCACCCGGGATTAGGATGCGAATTCTGCGGTCGGTACGGGATCAGCTGCGGCGGCGCGGGTTTGAGCCGTGGATCGGATGAAGATAACGGCGGCGCGGGTTTGAGCCGTGGGGCGGAATGAAGATAACAGGAAAGTAAGTCGGGAGAAAAAAATGAAACTGGAACTTCAGATCGGAGAAGAAAAACGGACGATTGAAATAGAAAACGATGAGACGCTGCTGCGGGCTATGCAGCGCAGCGGGGCGGTGGTGAACGCGCCTTGCGGGGGAAAAGGAACCTGTGGAAAATGCAGGATCAGACTGCTGCGCAACGGAAAGATACCGGTGCGGGAGCTGTTGGCCTGCCAGACTACCGGGGCGCAGCTGGTGCAGATCTGGGTGAGAGAGCGCTTCGATACGGTGAGTGCTTCCGGAAGTGCGGAACTGCAGGACCAGCGGAAAAAAGCAATCAGCCTGCCGGAGGACACGCTTTGGGACAGCCCGGAGGGCGTGAAGTGCGTTGAACCGGCGACGATCGACTCAGCCGAAGGACAGGAACAGCGGTACGGCGTGGCCTTTGACATCGGAACGACCACCGTTGCCGCTATGCTGTGGGAGTTGGGGTCCGACGGAGAAAGAGCAGCGCGCATGCCTCTGGCAACGGCGTCTGCGGCCAATCCCCAGTGCTCCTTCGGCGCGGACGTGATCTCCCGCATGGAGTACGTTGGCGGCGACGGGCATCGTCTGGCGCAGATGCAGGCGCTGACGGTGCAGTGCATGAACCGGCTGTTGGCGGAGCTGACGGAAGCGGTAAAACTGCGCCGTTCCAATATCTATCGTATATCGGCAGTAGGCAATACGACGATGATGCACTTTCTCTTCGGAAAGGATGTCTCGGGTCTGATGAAAGCACCTTTCGCAGGAGAGGAACTGCCTCTGGAAGCGGAGGCAAAGTCCCTGGGGCTGCAGGTGGAGGACGGCGTCATGCTCCGCACCCTTCCCGTCATGGGCGGCCATCTGGGGGCCGATGCGGCAGCGGTCCTTCTGGCGTTGCGATTGCCACAGCGGAAGGAAGCGGCTTTGGCACTGGATATCGGAACCAACGGCGAACTGCTGATAACCGACGGAACGGGACGCGTCTGGGGATGTACCACGGCGGCGGGGCCAGCCTTTGAAGGGGGAAACATCGGCTGCGGCATGCGTGGGGAACCCGGCGCCATCGAAACGGTGCGACCTGCGGAGGACGGGCGGAGCTTGAACATCGGCGTCATCGGCGACGGTGAAGCCAAAGGCCTGTGCGGCTCCGGTTTGATCGATGCAGCGGCTTCTCTGCTTGCTTTGGGATGGATGGACGAAGAAGGACGGCTGACTCAGGAGGAGATCCGACTGGCTCCCCAGATTGCCCTGACTCAGAGGGACATCCGCCAGCTGCAGATGGCCAAGGGAGCCATTGCGGCGGGGACGGCTATATTGCAGCAACAGACGAAGCGGGAGCCGAACACCGTCTTTCTGGCGGGAGCCTTCGGTAGCTACATCCGGCCGGAGAGCGCGGTTGCCATCGGTTTACTTCCTGCGGGAATCCCGGTGGTAGCCTGCGGAAACGCGGCAGGTGTCGGCGCCTCGTTGATTCTCTGTTCCGACCGGGAATGGATGAGGGGATGTGACTGGGCCGGAGAACTGGTTCGCATCGAACTGGCGGAGCAGAAGGAGTTTACGGGTGCCTTTTTGTCGGCCATGTATTTTCCGACAGGGAAGCTCAACTGACCGCCTGACTTTTTCCGGCTGCGAAATCCATTTGATCGCATGTTTTCCGCCGGTGAAACCATTTGATCGGTTGATTTTTCCGGTGAAAGAGGGTATACTGAACAGTAATAAAAAACACACATCACAGGAGGATCATTATGTCTGTAGATAGAAATTCCAAGGAGTTCCAGGATCAGGTCAGAAAAGCGAAGAAGGTAAAGTACATCATCTTGGGGATTTGCGTCCTGGCCGTCGTCATCGCCGTTATCGTCCAGATGTAACGAATAGAATCTGAAATGAAAAATGCCCGCGCAGAATGCGTCGGGCATTTTGAATTTTTTGAGTGATTTACTATTTCTTCCTTTCCGGCAGAGGGATCTGGGCAACGATGATGGCCGCAAACATGACTACGCAGCCGATCAGCTCTTTGGAGGACAGAACCTCGTGGAGGATGAAGTAACCGCCTACGGCGCCGAATACGGACTCCAGACTCATCAGCAGGGAAGCGATGGTGGGGTCGGTATCCTTCTGAGCAACCATCTGCAGCGTGTAGCCCACGCCGGCGGAGAAGACACCGCAGTAGAAGATGGCGAAGCCGGCTGCCATGATGCCGGAGATGGTGGGCGTCTCCACGATAAAGGCGGCGATCCAGGATAAGATACAGGCCACGAAGAACTGGATAAAGGACAGCTTCAGCGGGTTGGCCTTGTCGGTGAAGTGATCGCACAGCAGGATATGTACGGCGAAGCAGATGGAGCACAGGAAGACGATGAAGTCACCCATTTCGATGGTGAAATCCTCCTTGATGCACAGCAGGTACAGACCGACGGCGGACAGGGCCACGCCCAGCCACGTCAGCCAGGTGACCCGCTTCTTCAGGAACAGACCGAAGACCGGAACCAGAACGATGTACAGCGCCGTGATGAAGGCGGTCTTTCCGGCAGAGGTATACTGAATTCCGATCTGCTGGAAGGAGCTGGCCACGAACAGGGCTACGCCGCACATGATACCGCCCTTCAACGTCTGACGGTTTTCTTCCTTCAGGGCTTCCGGCGTAGGAGCCACGTACCCCGGTTCTTTCTTCTTCTTTCCGTCGAAGAACAGGATGATGGGGATCAGCACCAGCGTCGCCAGCACGTAGCGGGAAGCGCCGAAGGTAAAGGGTTCAATATGGTCCATACCGACGCGCTGGGCGGCAAAGGCAGTACCCCAGATAATCGCGGTGATCAGCAACAACACATTGCCGATGAGAGCTTTTTTGTTCATAAAATAACACCTCTTCTACAAAAATAGCACAACACATCCGTTTGAGTACATCGCAGTGAAGCTCAAAATCGTTCATCTATTTGTTTTCATGAAAATATTATACATGGGGTTCCGGGAGTTTTACAACCCCCTTTCCGCAGGAAAAGGTTTGGCACTTTGACGGGAGGACAGCTGGACACCGAAGTCTTTTCGGTGGTATGATAACCACAGACGGAGACATCGCCAACGGCAGAAATGCCGACGGGGACGGCGACGAATGGAGCGCAGAGAAATGTCGAGGAATTGAAAGCAGCGACGAACGAAACGCAACATAACATGGCGTAACAGAACATAACGCAACATAACACAACACACCGTTGGATAAAGGAGGACATATGAGCACACTACTGGAACAATTCGATCCCAGCTGCAGGGCGATTCTGGAACCGGACATGGTGGCGCCCGCCCTGGAAGGCTTTCCGGAGCGGGTGGTGACCTGTTATTCCAAAAAACTGCTGGAACGGGCGTTGGCGGGTAGAAAGACGGAGATCGTCTGCCGGCTGGATACGGAGGACGGCGGAATTCCCGTCTACACCTTCGAAGAGGACGGCGTTCGCTACGGCGCTTACATGTCACGGGTGGGGTCGGCAGCCTGTGCCATCAACCTGGAAGAAGTCATCTCCCGCGGGGCGAAGGCCGTCATGATGTTTGGCTCCTGCGGCGTTCTGTCGGAGGACATTCCCAAGTGGGGGATCATCGTTCCCACGGCGGCGCTGCGGGATGAAGGCGTCAGCTACCACTATCTCCCGGCTGCCGATGAAGTGGCGTTTCCGGAAGAGACCGTCGAAGCGATCTGTGGCTGTCTGGCGCAGAGCGGCGAACAGGTGCGCTGCGGCAAGGTCTGGACCACCGACGCCATCTATCGGGAAACGGCATCCAAGATGGCCCGGCGCAGGGAACAGGGCTGTATTGCAGTGGACATGGAATGCGCTTCGGTGCTGGCAGTCACCCGGTTCCGGGGCGTTGCCTTCGGGCAGTTCTTCTATACGGAGGACTTACTGACGGAGGACAGCTGGGACGGCCGCGGCCTGTCCGGCGGCGTTGCCTCTCAGGCGGAGCGGCTGTTCGGCTTGGCGCTGGCCTGTTTGAAGGAACTGTGATCAGGCCATGAGGAAGCTGATCAGCATGATGTAACAGGGAATCAGAACCATGCTGATCACCGTGGTGACGGCGATGGTCATGGCTGCAAACTCGTAATCCGCCCTGGCTTCCTTGGCTACGATTCCCAGCTGGGTCATGGCCGGCATGACAGTCATGATTAGGTAGACCTGCTTGGCCATATCCGACAGGGGAAGATTCATCATGATACACAGCAGGATGGCCGGAGACAGAACGAAGCGGCTCAGCAGAAGGACGACCAGTTCCTTGGAGGGCTTGACTTGCTTCAGGTCCATGTGGCGCAGCACGCTTCCGGTCATGACCATGGCCAACGGTGTGGCGGTTCTTCCGATCTGCTGCAGAGGGCTGAACAGCCAGGTGGGAAGATTGATTCCTGCCAGGACGAGAAGAACGCCCAGACCGAAGCCCATCAGCGGCGGCGATGCCAGTTTCTTCAGACCTTCGGCACTGATCAGCTTGCTCTTCATTCCGCCGTCCTTGCGCAGCAGGTAGGCGCCGATGCTCCAGAACATGACGGTGTTGGCTACGTAATAGCTCATGGCGATGGGGGTGGAGGCTTCGCCGAACAGGGAGATGGTGACGGGAAAGCCGATGATGACGGTGTTGGAAAAGGTCATCACGTTGATGAAGACGCCGTGGATCCCCTTGTCTACCTTTAAGATGCGAACCATGAGGAGGGCCAGTCCCAACAGCAGAAAGATCGCTGCAAAGGGAACCGGAAACAGCTTCAACAGGTCCAGCAGGTCCGCCCGCGTGGGACACGTGGTGGAAACGTTAATGATCATGTAGCAGGGGATGGCTACGCGCATGCAGAATTTCGAAAGAAAATCCTCTCCCGTCTTACCGAACCAGGGCTTCTTGGCGATGGTAAAGCCGAAGCCCATCATGATCAGCAGCGGGAGAACGCTGGTCACGGCTTGTGCAAATAACGACATGAATACTCTCTCCTTTCTTAACAGGACTATCATATCATGTTTCGTTGGGCTTGTCATTGCGAAATCAAAGGAGGGTCCGCAGGATTTTCGGCCGCTCCCATCTAAAGTGTAAAATACCAAAAACTTTCAAAAACTTTTAAGAATATATTGACTTTTTGAAATTTAACAGATATGATGTGACTAAGTTATTTCATCCATCTGCACGGTGTAAGAAAATGGAGGTACCGACACATGAACAAGGGTACAGTAAAATGGTTTAATTCTGAAAAAGGTTATGGCTTCATTGCCAACGACAACGGTGAAGGCGACGTATTCGTTCATTTCTCCGCGATTATTGCTGACGGTTTCAAGACGCTGGCAGAAGGCCAGAAGGTTACGTTTGACACGGAACCCGACCCCAAAAACAGCAGCAAGATGAGAGCCATCAACGTCAAAGTGGTCGAGTAAGAGGACATAAAAAAAGGGAGCCGTCGAGAGGACTGCTCCTTTCTTTTCTTTTTTTGCTTTTTCCATGAGAAACCCCGCGTGCTCTGCGATGACGCGGGGTTTGTCGTTCCGTAGGATATTCCGCCTGCGACAGATGACGCGGCGACAGGATCCGGTTTTAAGCGGCCTTTTCGTCCTGCGCCTTGCGGTGCTGACGGTTGTTGTACAGGAACATCATCAGGGCCATACCTAAGATAATGACGTAACCGATGATGCTGTAGCCGTCCGGGATCTGGTTAAAGATCAGGTAGCCGGTAACGGCGCCGAACAGGATCTGAGAATAGTCGTAGATGGAAATCTCTCTGGCCGGAGCATAACGGTATGCTGCGGTGATGGAGAACTGACCGCCGGCAGCGCACAGGCCAGCCATCAGCAGCAGAAGCAGTTGGGTGGTGGTCAGAGGATGGAAGTCCACAACGATGAAGGGAACCACCGCCAGACAGGAGAAGGCCGAGAAGAAGAATACGATTCTCGGACCGGGCTCGCCGCGCAGTCCCAGATAGCGGACGGTGGTATAGGCGGCTCCGGCAGCCACACCTCCGGCAAAGCCCACCAGAGAAGCCAGCAGGTCAACGTTGGAGAACGTGGGCTTGACGATGAACAGACTTCCGATGAAGGCGAAGAATACGGCGAAGCCCTGAACCGGCTTGCACTTTTCCTTCAGGAACAGCGCCGAGAAGATCACGCCGAAGAAGGGGGACATCTTGTTCAGCATGGTGGCGTCGGCCATGACCAGATGGTCCACGGCGTAGAAGTTGCCCAAAATGCCGATGGTTCCGGTGACGGAACGCAGAAGCAGGTATTTGAAGTTGCCGGGCTTCCAACGGAAGGATTCGTTGGTTTTCATCAGGATGATCAGGGCGAAGATCGCAGCCACCAGATTTCGGAAAAAGCTTTTCTCAATGGATGGAATGTCTCCGGACAGACGGACGAAAACGTTCATCATGGAGAAGCAGAAGGCGGAACAGATGATACAGATCACGCCTTTGGTTTTTTGATTCATGACAGATAGCTCCTTGCTTTATACTCGCACCTTTCGGTATTATATTACCGTACCATTGTAGCACAAGTGGAATCGGATCAGCAAGGCCGGGAAAAGAAAAAAGCGATCTCCGGAGAGAACGCTGTCAAAACAGGGAAAAAGAAAAAGAGCCGTCGGAGAAGAGGACATCGCAGCGATGCGATACAAGGATGGTGAAAACAGTGTACGATGGAACTTCATTCCGACAAAACTCTTATTCACAAATAGTATAGTAAGAATATACACCTATACCGGTAGTATGTCAACAGAAAAAAGAAAAAGATTTTGTTGAAAGATCATATTTTTTATTCTGACAAGTGCGAATTGTATATAAAAACGCAGATGACGGGGCGAAAAGACGAATATTATTATCAAAATATAGATAGATTGTTCGATTGCTTAAAAATGGAGGAGATGAATAAAATGGGAGAAACATTGAATATCGGTTGTCATTTATCGTCGTCAAAAGGATATTTATTCATGGGAAAGCAGATGATGTCCATGGGAGGAAACACCTTCCAGTTCTTCACCCGCAATCCCCGGGGAAGCAAGGCCAAGGCCATCGATCCGGAGGATGCGGCAGCCCTCTGCCGCCTGATGGAGCAGGAGGGATTCGCCAAAATTCTGGCCCATGCACCGTATACGCTGAATCCGGCTTCGGCCGACCCCAAGGTGAGGACCTTTGCCCTGATGACCATTCAGGACGATCTGGAACGGATGGAGTACACACCGGGTCAGATGTATAACTTCCACCCCGGCAGCCACGTGGGGCAGGGAATGGAAGAGGGAATCCGCCTCATCAGCGAGCTATTGAATGAAGTGCTCAAACCGGAGCAGACCACCACGGTGCTGTTGGAGACCATGGCGGGCAAGGGAAGCGAAGTGGGCGGTCGGTTCGAGGAACTGGCGGAGATCCTGCGCCGCGTGGAGCTGTCGGATCACATGGGCGTTTGTCTCGATACGTGTCACGTTCACGACGGCGGCTACGACATCGTCAACGATCTGGACGGGGTTCTGGAGGAGTTCGATCGCATCGTGGGACTGGATCGGCTGAAGGCCATCCACATCAACGACTCCAAGAACCCGCTGGCAAGCCACAAGGACCGCCACGAGGTCATTGGCGGCGGATTCATCGGCCTTCCGGCCTTTGAACGGATCATCAACCACCCACGGCTGCGCCGGTTGCCCTTCTATCTGGAAACGCCCAACGAGATTGCCGGCTATACGGCGGAGATCGCGCTGTTGAAATCGCGGTATCGATCGGATGAAACATCGCACGCGATAGAGCCTTGAGATGAGCGGAGCGGTTGACGGAAAAATAACGGAAAATAAGATGGCTCTTCTGGGGAAATGACGGCGGGAGACCTTGCAATTTTCAATAGAGTTCGATACAATAAAAGGTAAATGCAACAACGTGGGAGGATAACGCAATGGAAATCAAAGTAACACTGACCAATGCACCGAAGGCAAAGCCTCAGGATGAGAGCAAGCTGGGCTTTGGTACGATTTATACAGACCACATGTTCGTCATGGACTACGACGAGGGACAGGGCTGGCACGATCCGCAGATCGTTCCCTACGGCGACATCACGCTGAATCCGGCAGCCATCGCGCTGCACTACGGACAGGAGACCTTCGAGGGAATGAAGGCCTACCGCTCTAAGGACGGAAGAATTCTGCTGTTCCGTCCCGAAGAGAACTACAAGCGCCTGAACGCCTCCAATCACCGCATCTGCATCCCCGAGCTGCCTGTGGACCTCTGCCTGGAGGCGACAAAGAAGCTGGTGGAGATCGATAAGGAATGGGTTCCGGCGGCGGAAAACGCTTCGCTGTACATCCGTCCGTTCATCTTCGCTACGGAGCCGTATCTGGGCGTCCGCCCCTCCAAGAGCTTCAAGTTCATGATCATCTGCTCTCCGTCGGGTCCCTACTATGCGTCCGGCATCGCTCCCGTGAAGATCTACGTGGAGAACGCTTACGTCAGAGCCGTTCGCGGCGGTATGGGATTCGCCAAGACCGGCGGCAACTACGCTGCAGGCCTGGTGGCAGAGGTAGAAGCCCACGCTCAGGACTACGCGCAGGTTCTGTGGCTGGACGGCGTGGAACAGAAGTACGTGGAGGAAGTGGGAACGATGAACATCTTCTTCGTCATCGGCGATGAGGTAGTAACGCCCATGGTCAACGGCAGTATCTTACCCGGCATCACCCGCAAGTCCATGATCGAAGTGCTGAAGCTGAAGGGCGTCAAGGTCAGCGAACGCCGCATTTCCATCGAAGAGGTGGGGGAAGCCTACGATCGGGGAGAGCTGAAGGAGATCTTCGGTACCGGTACGGCGGCCATCATCAGCCCAGTCTGCACGCTGAAGTGGGGAGACAAGGTGATGGAAGTCAACGACGGAAGGATCGGTCCCATCAGCCAGATGCTGTACGATGAACTGACCGGAATCCAGTGGGGCGAAAAGGAAGGCCCGGAAGGCTGGTCCGTGGAAGTCTGCCGGTTATAATGAAAATCAACGGAGACGACGGCACTGTCCTCAGCGCCGCTGTTTCTGCCTGGAGGAACAATACCAATGAAAATTACACCTGTCAAAGGAACCAACGATTATCTGCCGCAGGAGATGCGGCTGAGAGACTATCTGCAGTCGAAGATTCTGGAAACGTATTTGGCCAGCGGCTTTGAACGGATCTCCACGCCCATCATCGAGGACGTGGAAAACCTGGACAAGAGCGACGGCGGCGAGAACCTGAACCTGATCTTCAAGATCATGAAGCGGGGCGACAAGCTGGCAAAGGCCCTCAACGGCGAAAAGTTTGACCAGCTGGCGGATCTGGGTCTGCGCTACGACCTGACGCTGCCGCTGTGCCGCTACTATGCCAACAACAGAAACGAGCTACCCAATCCCTTCAAGGTCATCCAGATGGACCGGGTCTACCGGGCAGAGCAGCCGCAGAAGGGCCGGATGAGAGAATTCGTTCAGTGCGATATCGACATCATCGGCTCGTCTTCCGCCTCCTGCGAGGTGGAACTCATCGATACCACCGCCAAGGCGCTGCTTGCCATCGGCATGAAGAACTTCCGCATCAAGGTCAACGACCGGCGGATCTTAAAGGACATCCTGATGGCTGTGGGCTTTGAGGAGGCGGCGCTGGACAGCGTCTGCATCACCTTCGACAAGCTGGACAAGATCGGCGCGGAAGGGGTGAAGGCGGAGCTGGCGGAGAAGGGCTTCGATCCTGCCGTCATTGAAAAGTTCGGCGAAATGCTGGAGCGGACTCCCTTTACGCTGGAGGTAGCCAGGGACTACTGCAGCGATCCCGTCTACATCGACACGCTGCAGTCCATCATCGACAGCACTAACCAGCTGTCCGAAGGAAAGTACGATGTGTACTACGACAAGTCTCTGGTCCGCGGTCAGGGCTATTACACCGGTACCGTATTCGAGATCGAAAGCGTGGACTTCGGAAGCTCCGTGGGCGGCGGCGGCCGTTACGACAATCTGGTCGGAAAATTCATCGGCGATTCCGTGCCTGCCGTGGGCTTTTCCATCGGCTTCGAGCGGATCTTCAGCATCCTGTCGGAACAGGAATATCAGATTCCTGACGGACGTCAGAAGGTGGCTGTATTGTACGACGAACCGCGGATCACCGAAGCGGTAAGCTTTGCCAATTCCCTGCGGGGAGAATACGACGTCTGCCTGTTCATCAAGCCCAAGAAGGTAGGAAAGCTGATCAACCGTCTGCCCGGCCAGGGCTTTGCCGGATTCTGCTTCCTGGATGAAGAGCGCCAGATCAAGTGGCTCGGAGAAGAGTAGAGAACCATTCGGAGAAGAAGAATAGTAAAACAGCTCGGACAGCATCGTCCGGGCTGTTTTTTTTACAGATGTTTCAGTTGCGAAGCCTGCCTGCCGATCGGCGGACTCTCTTTTTTCGTGGTGCGCCCGGTGGGCCGCTCCTGCGGTTCGTGGAGCTTTTGAAAGATGGGCTGGATCCGGTCAATTCCGTGACACTTCCGTTACAGGGCGATGACATGCGTTGACAGCGACGGGACAGAGCGGGTACAATAGATGACAAAAGGGGGAAAAGAAACATGAGCGGAATCAGTATGAAAATGCGGAAGGTAAAGGCGTCGGAGCTGCGGGAGATCGTTTCCCGGCTGAAACGTGAATTGACTGTGGAGAACACTGCTCTGGTGACTCCGGAGGTGGTCTGCGAACACTGGCGGGAGAGCGAGGGAATGAAGGCCTGCCTTCTGGCCTTCGAGCGGTATTATTTCCGCAACGGCAGCTACGCCACGCTGTCCATTATGTTCACGGAGACAGGAAATGAACAGACGGCGGATATCGCCGGGTCCGGCGGCGGAGAAGGGCTTTTGAACATCAGCTGGGGTGCCAACCAGAACTTCGCCAATCTGGGTATCGACGCGCTGGAGGAGATGGGGTTCCGGAGGGAGCTGTAGTCCCAAAGAATCATATGGACGTCAGCACTTCGTGCGGTGGCTTTTGCTCATTTTTCCCAATGAATCTTCTGCTGGATATTTGACGTTTTTTTCTTTGCGCATCTTCTTTTTATTAAATAGACAACGGCTTAACCGCAAAAAGGTGCCGTTAAGCCGTCAAATTATCATAGAAGATCTCAATTTACAGAAAAATTTCGCATCGTCTGATAAATTTTGAAATAATCACCTGTTTTTTTAATAAGCTCTCTTTATGATTTCATTCATATGCTGTGTAGCTTCAAAACGAATTCGCTCTTCATCTAAAGTAAGTACTTCACGGTTTTTCATAACAAGCTTTCCGTTGATGATTGAATCCATTACGTCATGTCCATTTGCAGCATCCACGATGGTGTTTACAAGATTCTGAGTTGGTGTAATATGTGGCTGATCAATGTTTACAAGAATCAAATCTGCTTTCTTTCCTTCTTCTACAGATCCCAGAATATCACCATGTCCGATTGCATTTGCTCCGCCTTGAGAAGCCATTTTCAAAAGTGTAGGACAGGTCATGACAACCGGATTAAAAGAAGGAAGTCCCCAATAGGCTATCATAGAATAACGCAGAGCTTTCATTTCATCAAAAATATCCAGATTAGAAGGAGCTGCTCCATCACAGCCTAAACCAACACTTGCACCAGATTCAAGAATCTGTGGAGCCTTCGGGAATCCATGATTTGACAGATTGGC
>JAGATO010000326.1 GCA_017621195.1 Bacillota bacterium
CGTGACCATCACCATTCTGAAGGTGATCGAGTGCTGGAATTCCTACGTGTGGCCCCGGCTGGTCACCGACGACGAAGCCTATTTTCTGGTGTCCAACGGAATCCAGGCCATACGTGAGAGCGGGTTCGGACGGGAAAACATCCCAGCCATGATGGCGGCAGTGGTGGTCATTTCCGTTCCGCTGATCGTTCTGTTCCTGCTCTTCCACAAGAAGATCATGGAGGGCGTATCGAGAGGAGGAACCAAGGGATGATGCGAAGGAAAGAGAAGCTTTCGAAGGCGCTGGCCCTGGTTCTGGCGCTGATCTGCGGTCTGATGACGCTGACGGGGTGCCACGGTTCTCAGGGGATGGAGGAATTCGTCGTTCCGGAGGAGTTCGACACGTCCCGGGACTACGAGATCACCTTCTGGGCCAAAAACGACACCAACAAGACCCAGACCAGAATCTACGAGCAGGCCATCGCCGATTTTCAGAACCTGTACCCCAACATCACGGTGAATCTGCGCCTATACACGGATTATTCCCGGATCTATAATGATGTGATCACCAACATTTCCACCAACACCACGCCCAACGTGTGCATCACCTATCCCGATCACATCGCCACGTATCTGACGGGAACCAATAGCGTGGTGGCGCTGGATCAGTTGTTTGACGATGAAACATACGGTCTGGGCGGAAGCCAGGTCCGGTTCGATTCGCCGTCCCGGGAGGAGATCGTTCCTCAGTTTCTGGAGGAATGTTCCTTCGGCGGACACTATTACGCTCTGCCCTACATGCGGTCCACGGAGGCCTGTTACGTCAATAAGACGTACGTGGAAAAGCTGGGCTATCAGCTGCCGGAGACCCTGACCTGGGACTTCGTGTGGGAGGTATCCGAGGCGGCGTTGAAAAAGAACGACGACGGAACCTTCGCGCTGAACGGACAGAACGTGATGATCCCATTCATCTACAAATCCACGGACAATATGATGATCCAGATGTTGAAGCAGAAAGGGGCGGACTATTCCGATGAGGCGGGGGACATTCGGATCTTCAACGATACGACGAAGGAGCTGCTGTACACCGTGGCGGAACACGGGAGGACGGGAGCCTTTTCCACCTTTAAAATCTCCAGCTATCCTGCCAACTTTCTGAATGCAGGACAGTGCATCTTCGCCGTGGATTCCACGGCCGGAGCCACCTGGATGGGCACCGACGCGCCCCTGTCTGACATCAGCGCTGACAAGTTCGTGGAGTTTGAGACGGCGGTCATGACTGTGCCTCAGTTCGATCCCGGTCATCCTCAGATGATCTCCCAGGGACCGTCGGTCTGCGTGTTCAACAAGGCGGATTCTCAGGAGGTCCTGGCTTCGTGGCTGTTTACCCAGTACCTGCTCAGCAGCGACGTGCAGATCGCCTACGCCCAGACCGAGGGATACGTTCCCGTCACATCCAGAGCCCAGGAATCTCCGGAGTACACCGACTATCTGTCCCGCATCGGCCAGGATAACCAAATGTACTACGACGTGAAGATCCGGGTCTCCCAGCTGCTTTTGAACCATATGGAGGATACCTTCGTCACGCCGGTGTTCAACGGTTCCGCATCGCTGCGGGATGCCGCCGGGCAGATGATCGAGAACGTGACAAAGTCGGTGCGGCGAAAGGAGACGGTGGACGAGGCCTACGTGGAGAAGCTGTACAACGACATGAACGCCCTGTACCATCTGGATCAGGGAGGAAAGGCTGCCGGGACAGCCGCTTCCGCTGCGGATTTGGGCCCACTGCCGCTGACGTCCCGGCTTCTGCTGGGAGTGCTGGGCGGCGCCTGGATCCTGATTTTAGCCTATGTGGCTTGGGACGCCGCGAAGAAAAAAGGTGACAAGACAGGTAAATAAACATTGATTTCTTTGTGGTTTCATGTTAATTTGATTATTGACAAAGGTAGTGCCTGCGGATAGGAAGCTGCGGGCACAGTGAGAAAAGAGGAGAAGACAAATGAAAAAGCGTTTTGCATTATTTCTGGCTTTGGTTCTGGTCCTGACCATGGTCGGCTGTGCCGGCGGAAATAACCAGGGTACAGACGAGCCTGCAGAGGATCCTTCGGCTAAGAGCGAAGGCGTCATGACCTACGAAGAGTACGTCGCTGCGGATCTGGACACCGAGGTTGTAGTTGAAACCTACGTTCAGGCCAAGCAGTCCTGGTGGGAAGACCAGGCCACCGTATACACCCAGGACGGTGACGGTGCTTACTTCCTGTACAACATGGCATGCTCGGAAGAGGATTACGAAAAGCTGGTTCCCGGAACGAAGATCAGGGTAACCGGTTACAAGTCTCAGTGGGCCGGCGAAGTGGAGATCATCGATGCCACATTTGAAATTCTGGAAGGCAGCTTCATCGCTGAAGCTCTGGACGTAACCGATCTGCTGGGTATCGACGAGCTGGAAGCTCACCAGAACGAATTCGTTACATTCAAGGGAATGACCGTAGAACCCAGCGTGAACCCGGACGGCGAAGAGGTTGCGTTCCTGTACAACTGGGACGGCTCCGGCGAAGACGGAAACGACCTGTACTTCAACGTTTCTAAGGACGGAAAGACGTATAACTTCTGCGTGGAATCCTATCTGTGTGACAATACCACCGACGTATACAACGCTGTAGAAGCGCTGAACATCGGAGATACCGTGGATCTGGAAGGCTTCCTGTACTGGTATGAGGGAGTCAATCCCCACATCACTTCCGTGACTGTGCTGTAGGCACAGCGGTCGGAACCGACAAAATCGATCAAATCTGACCAAAAAAAGAAACAGCAACGCGCCGTGTACTGCCGACAGGCAGTGCGCGGCGCGTTTTCTTTTTCCCATTTTTTCGCCGTTTTTCTTAAAAAATTGTGTTTTAGAAACAAATTATATAAAAATTTTAAGTTTTCTCTTTACAAATTTAAAAGCAGGTGTATAATAACAAACGGCAATGAAAATGTGTGTTTTTTTGAAAGGAGGAAACCGTACGTGGAAATGACACAGCAGGATCGACTGGATCAGCTTTTGAATGCATACTCCCACCATTACGATATCGCGCGAAACGTGACGGTGGAAGGCGGGAACTTTCCTGCGACAGCATTTTACTACCTGCGGGATGAGAATTACCTCATCAGCAAGCAGCACGTGCTGAATGCTGTGGAGAGCCATGAATACGTTTACTTCTATCTGACGGAACATCTGGATGTGGAGTCGCTGCAGAAACAGATCGATCTGTCCCGACAAGCGGGTATGAGCCACATCAAACCGAACAGAGAACACATGTGTTCGTTGGTAACCCTGGTGATCCTTGCGGACACCGTGGATCCGGAAGCGAAACGACAGATCGGAAAGATCCGCTTCCGCAAAAATTTTCGGCTGGCATTTCACGGCTGGATGGAATATCGCATCGCGGCCATGGAAATATCTACAAACAGCTTCCTCTCCAATCCAGCCGGGAAGGAAGTACGAAAGCTCCTGGAGGGGAACTTCCCTTCGGGAAAATAATAAAACGCATTATTACATAAGGAGTGTATAACATGAATGGAGTAATTGTCCTGGTCGCAGGCGTTGCTGCGCTGGCATGCGGTTACGTGTTTTACGGTAACTGGCTGTGCAAGCAGTGGGGCGTCGGCGAATCGAAAGAAGAAACCCCGGCACATACCATGCAGGACGGCGTCGACTACGTTCCTGCTCCGGCCCCCGTTCTGATGGGCCATCACTTTTCCTCGATCGCCGGTGCGGGCCCCATTACCGGTCCTATTTCCGCGCTGAAGCTGGGCTTCGGATGGATGCCCTGCCTGCTGTGGATCGTCATCGGCGGCATTTTCTTTGGCGGTGTTCACGATTTCGGTGCCCTGTTCGCCTCGCTGCGTCACGGCGGCCGTTCCATCGGTGAGATCATTTCCGCCAACATGAGCAAGAGAGCAAAGATGCTGTTCCTGATCTTCGCCTATCTGACGCTGATTCTGGTCGTTGCAGCCTTCGCATCCATCGTTGCAGGTACCTTCAGCGCTACCTATACCGAGACAGGTGCGGTGGATTATGCAGCTTCGGAGAGCAACGCCCGCGTTGCCATGGTTTCCCTGCTGTTCATCGCGATTGCCATCGTTTTCGGCTTCTGCGTCTATCGTCGGAACGTTCCTATGAAGACTGCATCCGTCATCGGAATCCTGGCCATCGTCGCCATTATCGCCATCGGCATGAACTTCCATCCCATCTATCTGTCCAACAGCATCTGGATGTGGATCTGCGGTCTGTACATTGCCATCGCATCCGTAACTCCGGTGTGGATTCTGCTGCAGCCCCGGGACTACCTGAGCTCCTTCCTGCTGTATGCCATGCTGGCTCTGGCCGTCGTTTCCGTATTCGTCGGTCATCCGTCCATGGCAAGCCTGCCGGTGATGGAAGCCGAAAGCTGCAAGACTCCGGTATTTCCGGTACTGTTCACTACCATCGCCTGCGGCGCAATTTCCGGTTTCCACTCCCTGGTATCCTCCGGTACCACCTCCAAGCAGTTGGATAAGGAAACCGACGCCAAGCCCATCGCCTACGGCGGTATGCTTCTGGAATGCGTCCTGGCCGTTCTGGTTCTCTGCGCTGTTGCCGGATATGCCAATGCCAACGGCGGCGACATCAGCGTGGGTCCCACAGCCATCTTCGGCGGCGGTATTGCTGGAATGATCGATCCGAGTCACGGTGCGGTATACAGCGTACTGTTCACCTTGCTGGTTCTGACCTATTCTTCCTTCTGCCTGACATCTCTGGATACGGCCACCCGTCTGGCTCGCTTCATGTTCCAGGAATTCTGGCTCGACGGCTCCAAGGGAGAGACTCCGGAGAACGTTACCGGCGTCAAGAAGGTAATGTCCAATATGTACGTAGCTACCGGGATCACCGTCGTTCTGGGCGTCCTTCTGGGAATGAACGGCTACGGTAAGATCTGGGCGCTGTTCGGTTCTGCCAACCAGCTACTGGCAGCTCTGGGACTTCTGGCCGTAGCAACCTGGCTGAGCAACATCGGCAAGAACAACAAGATGTTCCTGATCCCCATGTGCTTCATGCTGGTCGTTACTGTGCTGTCCCTGATCATGAACACCAGAACACAGCTGGGTCTGATCGCATTAGGCGGAGCGGACTGGGGTCCCTACGTTCAGGCGATCATCGGTTCTCTGCTGGTGATTTTAGCCATCGTACTGGCCATCGAAGGTATTTCTACCATCACCAAGTCAAAGAAAACGGCTGCAAATTAAAGAACGATCAAACGAATCAAACTGGACTTCGCAGAAATGAGGAGTCCAGTTTTTTGTAAATGAGGTGACCATATGCCCTTCAACTCCTTCGACGATTATCCCATGAGCTGGCGGCCTTCGCTGGATCGGAGCAGCCGTGCTCTGTATCTGAAGCCATGAGCATGCGAACTGAAAAAGGACGTCCGCGATGATATTTCGTCATCGAAGGGACGTCCTTTGGTCATTTCGGATGAAAACGTCGGTCGGGCCAACGGAACTAAAGATCCTTGAAGTGGAAGGAACTGCGGCCTTCGGCGTAGTCACCGACGATCTGGCCGTGACCGAACAGCTTGTACTTGTAGGTGACGAGGCCGTCCAGGCCGACGGGACCGCGGGCGTGGAGCTTACCGGTACTGATGCCCACTTCGGCGCCGAATCCGTAACGGAAACCGTCGGCAAAGCGGGTGGAGCAGTTCTGGTATACGCCGGCGGAATCTACCAGAAGCATGAACCGCTGGGCGGCTTCCTCGGACTCGGTCAGAATGGCGTCGGTGTGATGGGAGCCGTAGCGATTGATGTGGGCGATGGCTTCATCCAGGTCATCCACGATGCGCACGGTCAGAATGTAATCCAGATATTCGGTGCGATAATCTGCGTCGGTGCAGGGCTCGCCCTGAATGTATTCCATGGAGCGGGGGCAGCCCACCAGCTTGACGTGAGCGTCGCAGCAGGCGGCGGACAGCTTCGGAAGGAAGGTAGGAGCCACAGCCTGATGAACCAGCAGCGTTTCTACAGTGTTGCAGGCGGCTACGTACTGGGTCTTGGCGTCCAGCACCACCGGGAGGGCCAGATCCAGATCCGCGTCCTTGTCCACATAGATGTGGCAGACGCCGTCAGCGTGGCCCATGACAGGGATTTTGGAATTGTTCATGATGTATTGAACGAAGGCGTTGGAGCCTCGCGGAATCAGCAGGTCGATGGCATCGTCGCACTTCAAAAGCTCGTCGATGTCGGCCCGGTTTTCGATCAGCGTCAGGAAACCGGAGGGAATTCCGGCGGATACGCCGGCCTCGTGGATCAGATCGAAGAGGATTCGGTTGGTGTGGGCCGCCTCGCTGCCGCCCTTCAGGATGGCGCAGTTGCCGCTTTTCAGACAGAGAGCGGCAATCTGAACCAGGGCGTCGGGACGGGATTCGAAGATGACGCCGATGACGCCGATGGGGCAGGTCACCTGCTTCAGGATCAGGCCCTCGTCCAGCTGGCGGGACAGAAGGGTGCGGAACAGGGGATCGGGCAGGCTTTGCAGACCTTCCATACCGGCGCAGACGTCGGCCAGCTTCGCCTCGTCAAACTTCAGCCGCTTCATGATGGGCTGGGGAAGACCGGCTTCTTCGCCGCGCTTCAGATCTTCGGCGTTCTCCGCGAAGATGGCGGCACGGTGGGACTGTAGATTGTCGATGATGGCCTGTAAAGCTTTGTTTCTGATATCGCCAGGCAGGGCGGCCATGGAAAAGCTGTCCGCCTTGACCTGTAACGTGGTTTCGTGAATGGATGACATCGGTTAAACTCCTTTCAAAAGTATACTATATCTTAATTTATCTTCATGAATCTCCATATATATCTGCATTATATATCTTCAGTGAGACCTTCCCGATCCTCCTGAGAGGAATAGAAATCGGAAATGGGGATGGGGCCCTGAACCACCTGGCGGCGGATGTACATGAGGCCGTCTTCGTGGGAACTGACGCGCCAGGTGACCAGGCTGATCTGGCCGTCCACCAGCTCCAGACAGGAAATGCCC
>JAGATO010000327.1 GCA_017621195.1 Bacillota bacterium
CGTGCTGGTGGTCGGTGTGATTTCCGCCCAGCTCCGTGCGTCCGGGAGCGCTGAACAGGCTGACCTCACGCCCGTCATCGCTGTCGAACAGCTTCGAAAACGAATCTATCACGGAAAGTGCACGATCCTTCTGCGCCGGAAGCTGATCCGGTCCGCAGCAGTAGATTCGGCACAAACGTTCATCGTGAAGAGAGCCGTGCAGTTCCTCTCTCATTTTTTTAATTGAAGACATAGTTTCACCTCCATATAGACATATAGATACTTAAATTTTACTTTGTAACAGGCGGTGATTCAAGTAGAAATCCCTTTTTTGAAAAAAGAAATAATTCGACGACGGGTTTTGACAGGAAGCGACGGAGAAAAGGAATATACTTTGGAATATACTTCGATCGAAAACGTCGGGCAGGGGGAATGTGGGATGGTGATCTACGGAGAAATCCTTTTTATGGAAAACGCGGCGGCGGGTGCGCTGCTCCTGTGGATGACGAAGGCGCTGTGCGGCTGTTCCTGGACGGGAAAACGGCTGTTGCTGGGGGCCTCCCTGTGCGGACTGTACGCCTTCACGCTGTTTCAGGAAACGCAGGGAGCGATGGAAGCTCTGGCGCAGAAGCTTTTGTTTTCCGCTCTGCTGATGCGACTGGTCTTCGGACGGTGCTCGCGACGTTCGTTCGTTCGACGGCTGCTGATCTTTTATGTGATCAGCTTTCTGATGGGAGGGATCACCATGGGACTGGCGGGGCTTTTCGCCTCTTCCGCGACCTCCTTCGGCGGCTTTTATCTGGATCACGTAACCTTGTTACATATCGTCTCCGGCTGCGGAGCCACGGTGTTGACCGTTCGGATGGTATTGAGTTTTCTGAAGGAACGGCGTCACTACTTTCGAACCAGGGTTCCCGTTACCGTTCGGTATGGAGGAGCGGAGGTTATGACGGAAGGCTTTTTCGATACGGGCAATCTGCTGATGGATCCTCTGGAAAATCTCCCCGTCTGTCTTGTCACCCGGAGCATGGGGCGCAGGCTGCTGCGGGAGGCAGGGGAGGAGGACGATATGGCAGGATTGCGCTGGATCTCTTTCTGCGGTCCCACAGGGGAGAAGGGAATCATGCCGGTGATCCGACCGGAGGAGTTGCTGATCCACGACGGCGGAACTGTCCGAAGCTGCCGCGTTGTGCTGGCCTTTGTACCGGATGACGTAGGAGCGCAGCCTTGGGGAGAAAACGTGGGATTATTGCTTCACGGATGGCTGATGGACGGAGCCTTCGCGGAGGAGAAGAAAGTGGGGAAAGATTATGAAACGATACGGCATCACGATCCTTTCCAGGGGAAGGGAACACATCGAAGGTACGATACGGCGGCTTCTGCACCGCCTGGACTGGTTCTTGTTCGACATGGAACCCCGGAAGGTATGTTACATCGGAGGAAGCGAGGTTTTGCCACCGCCTCTGTCAGCGGAAGAGGAGAGGGAGCTGATCCAGCAGATGCGCATCGATCCGGAAAGTGTCAGGACGATTCTGATCGAGAGAAATCTGCGGCTGGTGGTCTATATTGCGAAGAAGTTTGAACATACCATGACCAACGTGGAGGACCTGATCTCCATCGGAACCATCGGACTGATCAAGGCGGTCA
>JAGATO010000328.1 GCA_017621195.1 Bacillota bacterium
GGACTATGCTTTTAAGCAGGTTATCACCGGCGCGGCCGACCAGAACACCGCCATCCGCAGGGCCACGAAGAACCTCGCGGATAAAGGCGTCCGGCATATCGACTATGAAAGCGGAGTGCATACTTCGCTGGAAGCCGCCACCCGGCGCAATATCATGGGCGGCCTCGGTCTGATGCAGGAGCAGATCACCGCAGCCACGCACGACGAGATGGGTTGTGATGGCTGGGAGATCTCCGCACACGCCAACAGCGCCCCAGACCATGAGCCGATCCAGGGAAAGCAGTACTCTGACGCGGAGTATCAGGCCCTGAATAATTCTCTGGTCCGCCGGATCAGCACTCTGAACTGCGGCCACGTTGCCTTTCCCATTATTTTGGGCGTCAATGAACCGCAGTACACGCCGGAGCAGCTGCAGAAATTCCGGGATGATAATGCCAAGGGCGTTACCTACAACGGGAAGCACTACACCGGCTACGAGGCCACGCAGCTGCAGCGAAAGCTGGAGCGCTCCATGCGGAAGCAGAAAAACCGCATTTTGGTCTACGAGGCCTCCGGCGATGCCGACAAGCTGGAGACCGCGCAGGTTCGCCTCCGTCTTACCTCACAGGAATACCGCCGATTTTCTCATGCTGCAGGACTCCGAACAGAGTCAGAGCGAGCCTATGTCGCCGGCTTCGGCGGGCGGCAATCCGGGCGGGCTGCAGACGCTTATAAGAGGGTCGAAACTGCTGCGAATTCCATGTATGATGTTGGTAGCAGCCATGAGAACGTGAAAGCGTGGCTCCGGGATAAGCCTCTTCGGGCCACGATCCGCGCCGGTGTCGAGTATCCGGCCACGATCGAGAGCGGCCAGCAGCGGAAGCATATCCCCGGCAGTCATGAGTACAACCAGTATGTAGCACTTCTTGCCAAGAAAGGGCAGTTTGGCCCTTCACGGCTCACGATCAGCGAGGCAGACGCGCAGGCTCTCGTTTACCAGTATCGGGGCACGGGCATTCTTCCTCGGGATAGGAAAGGCCGCTGGTTGAGACAAGAGTGGATTACCCTGCATGGGCAGACCGTCGGATTCGTGGTTAACAACATCACCGGCGACGAGGCCGAAACAGTCACATTCAAAATTCACTACGGAAAGAAAGGTACCCACATCGTGCCTGACTATCCGAGTAGAAAGGGGATGAAAAGTCCGAAATGAGTTGCACCGAAAAAGAGATGTTTGAAGCCATGGACTCCCGCAAAGTTGTCCGGGTAACCTGCGTCGATGGGCAGGTGCTCACCGGCCTGTGCTGGGCCTACAGCGCCGTAACAAACCAAGAAGACTTTGACATCCCGGAAGCGACGCTGGAAGTTGGCTCAACGAGTTTGCTTCAGAGCGAGATTGAAAAAATCGAGTATGTAGATTAAACCACCAACCGAAACGGCTGGTGGTTTTCTTATGCCCAAAAGGAGAGAAGATATGGATCCCGTCAGATTTGAAGGAATGAATGGAACCTTTGTGAAAGAAGGGTGCGGAGATCTTCCGGCTCGCATCGAGCAGGAAGACGGACATCTGTCAGTGATCAGCTGCTGGAAGCCTTCTGAAGTTGATCTGAAGATTTTGAATGCCGGCGGGTGCGTCTGCCTGAATGTGATCGGCGGCCAGCCGCCTGTGGCCCTCTGGGTCCAAGAGGTAAACATCATTGAAATCATTGACTGAAGCAGCTGCAGGGCTGCTTTTTTCATACCATTTTTGCTCTGCCCGGGCGTAAATACAGGGCACCGCCGGGAGATGCGCCCTCCGTCATCAAAGCGTAGCGGAGAAAGGAAGTAACCATGAAACGCGAATTCTTGCAGAACTTCAAGATGGGCGACCAGCCTCTGACGAAGGAGATCATCGACGCCATCATGGCCGAGAACGGCCGGGATATCGAAGACGCCAAGAAACCCTTCGCCGACTATGAGACCATCAAAAACCAGCTGGGGGAGGCTCAGAAAACCATTAAGGGCTTCCAGGATCAGGACATCGATGGTATCAAAAAGTCCGCTCAGGAGTGGGAGGAAAAGTACAACAAGGCTATCGAGGACCACAAGAAGCAGATGGACGATCTGGCATTTGACGGCATCATGAAAGACGCCATCACCACTGCCAAGGGCCGTAATGCAGCTGCTATCATTGGTGTCCTCGGCGCCGAGAAGATGGCCGCCCTGAAGGGAAGCAAGAACCAGGCAGAGGACATCAAAGCCGCGCTGGAGGGCCTGAAGAAGGATAGCGGCTATCTGTTCGAATCCGATCAGAACCCCCCTCCCTATAATCCCGGCTCCGGTAC
>JAGATO010000329.1 GCA_017621195.1 Bacillota bacterium
AACGAAGTTATTCTGATCCTGACCTTTGCATGGTGCCTGTCCACCATCTCCGGAAACCTGGGTCTGAAGTACTTCATCGCAGGCATCGTAGAATCCACCGGTTTCTCGCCGGCCCTGATCCCCTGCGTCATCTACATTGCAGGATGCGTCATCTCCTTCGCAACCGGAAGCTCCTGGGGTACATCCGCTCTGCTGATGCCCATCGCGGTTCCCGTTTGCGTAAACTATGGAATCTCCATTGAAATCGCTGCTGCTGCTGCCATCGCTGGCGGACTGTTCGGAGACCACTGCTCTCCCATTTCCGATACCAGCATCAAGGCTTCCATGGCCGCTGCCTGCGACCACATGCAGCACGTTCAGACGCAGCTGCCCTTCGCTCTGACCGCCGGTATCTCCGCAGCTATCGCGTATGCGATTGCCGGTATTACCAATAACACGATCATCGCCCTGGCTGTTGCCGTGGTTCTGACCGTGGTTGCCATCGAAGTACAGCACAGAATGGCTGTCAAGAAGTATGCGGATTACGACTTCGCAAGCGAGCCGGTCAATCCCAACCTGATGTAGCATATCATCTCCATTTAACTAACTACATAGGGAAATCCCGTCATCCTCAAAAGTGGCGGGATTTTCCATTCAACAGTCAATTACATTGCAAAGCAGTATCGACGGGGGAGGTACTCTATGAAAAAGATCGATTTGCTGATTTTTACGAAACACATGTATACCATGGAAGGGGAAGGCGTAGGATACCTGGCCGACTGCGGCGTTGCCGTGGACGGAGGAAAGATCGTGGCTGTCGCTTCCAATGAAGAACTGAAGAAAGAGTATACGGCGGAAAAGACCATCGATGCGCCGGATAAGGTATTGATGCCGGGCTTTATCGATGGACACATGCACACGGGGCACGGCGTTCTGCGCGGCGTTGCCCAGGACATCAACAGCTGGATGATGGAAGGCATGGCGCCCTTCGAAGCCCAGCGCAGCAGCGAGGCCAAGACCTGCGGAAGCAAGCTTGCCATCGCGGAAACCGTGCTCAACGGTACGACGACCATCGGAGACGACGGCCTGGATATGGACGGTGCCTGCCAATTTATCTACGATATCGGTGTTCGCGGAAACGTGTCCGTGCGCATCCGAGAAGCGCTGCAGCGTGCCTATAAGGCCGGGGAACTCTACGAATACGACGAAAATTTTGGAAAGACAACGCTGAACGAATGTCTGGCCATTTACGATAAATATAACGACCTGGATGACGGAAGAATCAAGATTCGCTTCGGCCCACAGGGACCGGACTTCGTCAGCGCCGAGATGCTGAAGAAGGTCAAGACGCTGGCAAGGGAACGCAACACCAAGATCCACATGCATCTGGAACAGGGCTCCAGAGAAGCCAAACAGATGGAAATGCGCTACGGTATGCACGGCATTCCCTGGCTGGATTCCATGGGGTATCTGGACAGCGATTTCATCGGTATCCATCTGACCGATGCCACCAAAGAAAAGGTGGAGATCATGGCGAGCCGCGGCGCCGGCATGATCCTGTGCTCTTCGTCCATCGGCGTGATCGACGGTATCGTGCCGCCGGCGAAGCTGTTCCAGGATGCGGGAGGAACCGTGGGTCTGGGCTCCGATCAGGCGCCGGGAAACAATTGCCACAACATGTTCAACGAGATGAAGCTGACGGCCATTCTGAACAAGGTCAGATATGCCGATTCGGAAGTGATGCCGGCCTGGAAGGTGGTCCGCATGGCTACCATCGAAAACGCCAGAGTGCTGGGGATCGACGATGCCGTGGGTTCCATCCGGGAAGGCAAGGACGCTGACCTGATCCTCATCGATCTGAAGCAGCCCACACTGGCTCCGCTGTACATGAAGCCCATGCGGAACTTCATTCCGAATCTGGTGTACAGCGCCCGTGGCCACGAAGTGGACACCGTCATGGTCAAGGGAAGAATTCTGGTGGAAAATAAAAAGGCCGTCACGTTCCACGTGGAGGAAATCCTGGAGGAAGCTCAGCGGTTTGCCGATGACATCGGTGAACGGGCCGTTCCTCAATTCAATGAAATCAACGGAAAGAACGCATTGTACATGCGCGAAGGAAAACTGTAGAGGGTGAGACTATGGAAAAGATTGATTTACTGATTAAAAACGGAAAAGTATTTCTCAACGGCAGCCTGGTGGAGGCCGATCTGCTGATCGACGGCGACAAGTTCGTGGGCATTCAGGCCTCCCGAAGAGAGGACAGCGACCTGCCGGGCGGCCAGGAGAAGCTTCTGGCGCTGAAGACCATCGACGCCAAGGGAAAGCTGGTTCTTCCGGGAACCGTCGATCCTCACGTTCACGTGAGAGCGCCGGGATTTGAAGAGCGGGAGGACTTCCTGACCGGTACCATGGCTGCGGCAAACGGCGGCGTCACCACCATGATCGAACAGCCGCTGGCAAATCCGCCCCAGTACAACCTGGAGATCCTGAACCGTCGCATCGAGGCGGCGAAGGAGAGCACTGTGGTGGATGTGGCGTTCTACGGCGCTGCCGGTTCCGATTTTCCTGAGGAGATCATGAGCATGGCTCAGTCCGGAAAGATCGTGGCTTTCAAAACCTTCCTTCACGAAGCGCCGGCCGGCCGCGACAGCGAATTCATCGGTCTGACCATGAAGGATGACGTGGCCCAGTACCACGGGATGCGGATCATTGGAAAATCCGGAAAGATCTGCGGCGTTCACGCGGAGAACAACGATATGGTCAAGGCCGGCATCGCCGAAATGAAGGAACAGGGAAAAATCACCGGAAAGGCTCACGCTCAGTCCCGCCCGCCCATCACGGAATACGAGACCATCTCCAAGCTGCTGCTGTTTGCAGAGGACACCGGAGCGCGCATCGAATTCTGTCACGTCTCCACGCCCCAGGGTCTGGAGATGATCAAGCAGGCCAAGGCCAAAGGGCTGGACGTCTATGCGGAAACCTGTCCCCACTACCTGCTGATGAACGACGATCTGCTGGATCAGTTCGGCCCCTACGCCAAGTGCAATCCGCCGCTTCGCGATCAGTCTCTGGTGGATCAGATGTGGCAGTACGTCAATGACGGCACCGTGGACTTTTTAGGAAGTGATCATGCCCCCTACACCTTCGAAGAGAAGAAGCGGGGCTGGGACAACATCTTCAACTGCCCGGCCGGCATTCCCTGCATCGAAATGCGGTTTCCGCTGATGATGGATGCGGTAAACAAGGGGAAGCTGAGCCTGGAGAAGCTGGTGGAGCTGGTATCCACCAATCCGGCCAAGGTGTTCGGCCTGTATCCCAAAAAAGGAGCGATTCAGATCGGAGCCGATGCCGACGTGATCATCGTCGATCCCGAGGAGACGTATACGGTCAGAACGAAGGATATGTACACTAAGAGCCGGGATTCCGCCATGGTATTCGACGGCATGGAGCTGACGGGCCGCATCAAGATGACCATCGTCCGTGGCCGTGTCGTCATGGAAGACGGTAAGGTAACGGAGGAAAACCGCGGATACGGTCAGTGGGTTCAGCCGCTGTAGCCGAAGCCGGGGAAAGGATGAAAGGATATGAAAATTTGCATTATCAATCCCAACAGCAGCGCTGACATGACACAGGTCATCGAAAGAAATGCGCGAAACTATGCTGCGGGAGAATTTGAAGTGGACTGCATTCCTACGCCGGGAGCTCCGGAGTTCATCGGAAGCTACGAGGACGCGTTTGAGAGCGAAGCCGGTATGGTGAAGCTGGTGAAGGAAAAGCAGGAGGAATACGATGCCTTTATCGTGGCGTGTCACAGCGATCCGGCGCTGGATCTTCTGAAGGAGATCAGCGCCAAGCCGGTGGTAGGGATCTGTGAGGCTTCCGTAAAGCTGGCAACCATGCTGGGACACAGTTTCTCCGTGGTCTCCACGGGACAGAGGCCCATACCCAACAAGGAGGCGCTCTGCAGAAAGTACGGCGTGGAAGCTTCTCTGGCCTCCGTTGTTGGGCCCAAGGAGTTCAAGGCCGACTGGCACAGCGTGGAAAGCTTCATCGAAACGGGACGGCGGGCCATCGAAGAGGACGGCACCGAGGTCCTCGTATTGGGATGCGCCGGTATGGGACACATCACAAAGCAGATGGAAGAAGAATTGAAGGTTCCGGTTCTGGACGGCGTGGTCTGCGCACTGATCGTCGCCACCGGACTGGTGAAGGCCGGACTGTCCGTCAGCAAGATTCGCCGGTACAGTACCAGAAAGTAGGAGTGGTAAGATGAAATCGACGACAGAAGATATTCACGTATTGGAACAGATCTTTGAACAGTTCTATGCGGTGGGGATCACCGGCATGGGCGGCGTTACCCGCCTGGGCTATTCGGTGGAAGAGGACGAGATGCATCGGATCTTCCGGGAGCTTGCGGAGAAAGAGGGGTTTCAGACCTACACGGACGAAGTGGGAAACACCTATGCGGCCAATGAAATCTCCAACCGGGAATACTATTTGATCGGTTCGCATCTGGATTCGGTGGTGGACGGAGGCCGCTACGACGGCGTAGCCGGAATCATCGCCGGTCTGATGATTTTGAAATGGGCCAAGGAAAACCACCTGAACATTCCCCTGCGGGTGGTGGCCTTCCGCTGCGAGGAGTCCAGCAATTTCGGCCGCTGCACCATCGGAAGCGGACTGATCACTAAGCGCATCGGAAAGTCGGAAGTGGAATGCCTGGAGTCCAGAGACGGAAAAAGCTTCGCCGAAATCTTCAAAGAAAGAGGATTTTCCATGGATCCGGCGAAAATAGCTAATGTAAAACAATATCTGGAACTGCACATCGAACAGGGAAAGGTTCTGGAAGAATACGGAATGAGCGTAGGCATCGTCACCGACATCGCCGGTCCGCGGCGCTTCAACGTCCACATTCACGGAGAAGCGGAGCATTCCGGCGCTACGCCAATGAACATGCGAAGCGATGCGCTGTGCGCCGCCGCGGAGTTCATACTGGAGGTGGAGCGCATCGGTAAGGACGAGAGCCATCGAGGCTCCGTGGCTACGGTAGGCGTAATCCATGCCAAACCCAACGTGCTGAACGTTACGCCGGGTGAGGTGACGCTGGGCATCGATCTGCGGGGCATCGAAGACGAGTCTCTGGAACTGATGGAAAAGAGAATGAGAGAGGCTGTGACCTACATTTCCGCCAAGCGGCACATTCCGTTCTTCGTGGAAAAGACCAGCGCCGCAACCCCCATCAAGCTGGATGCGGGAATGCAGAAGAAGTTGGTGGACTGCGCGGAACGGCTGCGGATCACTTATAAAATCATGCCCAGCGGCGCCGGACACGACGCCATGGCCTTCGCGGAGATCACGAAAGCGGCCATGGTATTCATCCCTTGCTGCAAGGGAGTCAGCCACAATCGCAACGAATTCACGTCCCTGGAAAGCATCTACGATGGAGCACGAGTCATTTACGAGTATCTGAAGAGAGAAGGGGAAACATATGATCTTAGTGAAAAACGGGAGAGTCATTGATCCGAAGACAAAGAGGGACGAAGTCATCGATCTGGTGATCAAGGACGGAAAGATTCACCGCATCGGAAAGTATCACGGAAGCGATGAGTACGAGCGAATCATCGACGCTTCGGGCAAGGTGGTAGCGCCGGGCCTCATCGACGTCCACGTCCATTTTCGCGATCCGGGACTGACCCACAAGGAGGATATCGTGACGGGGGCAGCTGCAGCAAAGCGCGGCGGCTACACCACCGTGGTCTGCATGGCCAATACGAAGCCGGTGGTGGACAATGCCGAGACGCTGCAGTACGTTCTGGAGAAGGGAAAGACCACAGGAATTCACGTGCTCCAGGATTGCTGCATCACCAAGGGCATGGCCGGAAAGGAAATGGTGGATATGGAAGCGCTGCTGAAAGCCGGTGCTGCCGGGTTCACCGATGACGGCCTTCCTATCATGGATACGAAGCTGGCGCGGGACGCCATGCTCCGGGCAAAGGAACTGGGAACGGTGCTCAGCTTTCACGAGGAAGATCCGGCCCTGATCGACAAGGCCGGTGTCAATAAAGGAAAGGTCAGCGAAGAACTGGGCTTCCCCGGCGCTTCCCGGACGGCGGAGGACGTGATGGTTGCCCGGGACTGCATGCTGGCGCTGGAAACCGGTGCGCGGATCAACATCCAGCACATCAGCTCTGCGGTATCGGTGGAGCAGGTTCGCCTGGCAAAGCGGCTGGGAGCCGATATCTGGGCTGAGGCTTCGCCTCATCACTTCTCCATGACGGAAGAGGCGGTGAAGAAGCACGGGGTCAATGCCAAGATGAATCCGCCGCTGCGGACGGAGACGGACCGTCAGGCCATCATCGCGGCGCTGAAGGACGATACCATTGAAATCATCGCCACCGACCATGCGCCTCATACGGCGGAAGAAAAGGCCAAAGGACTGATGGACGCTCCCAGCGGGATCATCGGTCTGGAGACGGCTCTGGCCGTAGGAAATACGTATCTGGTGAGAAAGGGACATCTGACACTGATGAAGCTTCTGGGTAAGATGACCTACAAACCGGCCTACATGTACGGACTGGACAGCGGCGTCATCACCCAGGGCGGAGCGGCGGATCTGGTAATCTTCGACCCCAACGAGCGGTGGACGGTGACGGAGGAGTTTGCCTCTAAGGCGAAGAATTCCCCCTTCATCGGCGAGAGCCTCTACGGAAAGGTGAAGTACACCATCTGCGGCGGCGAGATCGTCTACGAAGATAAATAATAGAAACACGGAAACGATAAGGCGCCGCAGAGACCGAAAAGGAGAATTCTGCGGCGCTTTTTGTGCGGCGGAACAGCGCTTGACTTTTGGGGCGCTTCCCCTCATAATGACAAGTAGATCGACCTTGTTTCCAAGGTAGTTATGTAGTTGCGCAGGAGGAATTGAACATGCCGATCACAGATATTTTAGCGAAAAATTGTGCGGAATTTGGAAATGACATTTGTCTCGTTGAGATCAATCCGGAGGTGAAGGAGACGCGTCGGGTTACGTGGAAGGAATACGCCCTGATGGAACCCAGCCCTGTGTCGTACTACCGGCGGGAGATCACCTGGAACGTCTTTCAGGAAAAGGCCAACCGCTTTGCCAATCTTCTGATGTCCAGAGGAATGAAAAAGGGTGACAAGGTGGCGATCCTGCTGATGAACTGTCTGGAATGGCTTCCCATCTACTTCGGTATTTTGAAGACCGGAGCTCTGGCCGTTCCCCTGAACTTCCGTTATTCTTCCGATGAAATCGAATACTGCGTCAATCTGGCCGAAGTAGACATTCTGGTGTTCGGACCGGAATTCATCGGCCGCGTAGAGGAAATCGCCGACAGGATCAGCATCAACCGCCTCCTGTTCTTCGTAGGCGACAACTGCCCCAGCTTTGCGGAAAGCTACAACGAAATGACAGCCGACTGTTCCAGCCAGAGCCCGAACGTGGCTCTGACCGATGAGGATGATGCGGCCATCTACTTTTCGTCCGGAACCACAGGCTTTCCCAAGGCCATTTTACATAATCACGAAAGCCTGATGCATTCCTGCCGGGTGGAACAGGCTCATCACGGACAGACGAGAGACGACGTCTTTCTCTGCATCCCGCCTCTGTACCACACCGGCGCCAAGATGCACTGGTTCGGCAGCTTTTTGGTGGGAGCGAAGAGCGTCCTGTTGAAGGGGACGCAGCCGGAGGCCATTTTGGATGCCGTCTCCCGGGAGAGATGCACCATCGTGTGGCTTCTGGTTCCCTGGGCGCAGGACATCCTGGACGCCATCGATCGCGGTGCCATCGACCTGTCCCAATACGAGCTGGATCAGTGGAGGCTGATGCACATCGGCGCGCAGCCGGTACCGCCCAGCCTGATTAAGCGTTGGAAGGAGAAGTTCCCCAACCATCAGTACGATACCAACTACGGACTCAGCGAATCCATCGGACCGGGCTGTGTTCACCTGGGTGTGGAGAACATCCACAAGGTGGGAGCCATCGGCAAGGCCGGTTACGGTTGGGAGACCCGCATCGTGGACGAGAGCGGATGTGATGTGCCCCCGGGTCAGGTGGGAGAACTGGCTGTTAAGGGCCCCGGCGTCATGACCTGCTACTACAACGATCCCAAGGCAACGGCGGAGGTCTTAAAGGACGGCTGGCTGTTTACGGGTGACATGGCTCAGGAGGATGAGGACGGATTCATTTTCCTGGTGGATAGAAAGAAGGACGTCATCATCAGCGGCGGTGAAAACATCT
>JAGATO010000330.1 GCA_017621195.1 Bacillota bacterium
AACCCTGCATTTTCCTATGATCCCAGCGGAAATGTCGTTACGGTAACTCCTTCTTCGGAAGATTCGATAGCGGAAGAAACGGAGATGACGATCATCTGGAAGGGCGGTACTCTGGCCTTTACGTCCATGCCGATCAGCCGTACATTGACGATCAAATGGACAGATCCTGCCAATGCTCGCTACATCGCATTCAACAGCATGGGTGGCAGCGTCGTCACCATGATCTCCACCAACAGGGGAGCGTCCATCGTTCGCCCCGATGAGCCTTCCAAACAGGGTTATACCTTCGGAGGCTGGTACGAGGATGAGGCTTGTACCAGAGCGTTTGTATTCCCTGAGCGGATGCCTGATTATGCGGAGCCGGAGCGCAGTGTCACGGTATATGCAAAGTGGATTCCTGCGCATAACACGTATAAGGTAGAATATTATTTGCAAGAACTCAATGGAAAATACAAGATGGCCGCAAGCCAGGTCAATGATGGATATACAGACAGCATCGTGGCTCCGGATACAGAAGCACCGGAGGGCTTTGCCCTGAATATCAAGGGTTCCACCTTGGGCCAGGCCATCGCTGCCAATGGATCTACGGTTGTAAAACTCTACTATGATCGGCTGAAATACACGTTGACCTTCACCTATGGCGATAAGAGCGACGGAAGTGTGCCGAATGTCGTTTATCGTGATACAAAATACGGGGCAACCATTTATGAACCCAGGATGAATCTGGGAGGGTATCTGTTCGATGGCTGGGAAGGCGATATGACCTTCACAGATGCGGACGGAAATCCCCTCCGGACCATGCCAGCACGGGATGCCACGTACAACGCTGCATGGAGAGCCGACCCCAATACTCCCTACCGGGTGGAATACTACATTTGAGATGGTAGTCCAGCCAGCGGTTGGTTACGTCCATACGCATCAGACGGGACAGGGGTAAGGTACCCCCGTTCATCAGCTTCAGGCCGGCAGGTTCGATCATGTCGACAAACGATAAATTGACGAAAAAAGAGGTGGCGCACAGCACGAAACGATCATGCTCCAGAAAATCTGCGACAGCCTCCCGGAACGAAGTCCGTACGCTCATTCCCGACAGGACAGAACCGTCCGTCAGGTGATACTGAACACAATGTCCTACCAATTCGCAGTAGACCACGGTGTGGAGCGAAAGGCGTTGCAGACCGTTACGAGCCTTTATGGTGATGAAGACCTGATGCTCGCGCATCCAACTCTCGATGGAATTGTCCAGAATGGGAAACAGGACTTCTTTCCTGATCGGTTTAAGCAGATAGCCGGAGGCCTTTGCCAGATAAGAGTCGATGGCGTAGTCCGGGGAGGTGGTGAGATAAAGGAGTTGGCCGCCCTGATCCATCTTGCGCAGCTTGATCCCCAGTTCGATTCCGTTGGACTCCGGCATCAGTACATCCAGTAAATAGAGATCGAAACCTCCGTTTCCCCGGGGATGTTCCAGCAATGTCACATCAGAAGTGAAGGTATCCACGCGCAGATCCAGTTCCGGATGCAGCACCTGGTATTCCTGCAGAAGTGCTTTGATCAGTGAAAGCTGTCTCTGCTCGTCATCGCAGACGGCGATATGAAGCATGTACCTTTCCTCCTTCCCGGCATGATCCCCGAAAAACATATCTCTCTGATTCTCCGTGAAAACAACGTGAATTCACAATAAAATTTTACCATATGGAGCGTTTTCTTGCAAATTGGGGTTCGCTACTCCTTCGGAGTTGATCGCTGCACTGTACCCTTGGATATGATAAGCAGGGCGTAGACGGGCCGGAACGGTGGAACTGTGAGCGGGATAAAATTCCGGGATTTTGACGATGATAGAACGGGGAGGAAGCACGTGGGCTTTATAACACAAAAAAATGGCGAAAAACGTTGAAAATATATGCCATATGTTGAAAAATAGGATTGCTACTCTATAAAGAACATGTTAAAATGTGGCTGTGTCTATATACATAAAGGAGGATGTAATCCAATGAAAAAAGTATTAGGAATTATGTTGTGTTTGTGCATGGTATTTGGCCTGGCTGCCTGCGGCGGCGGTGAGAGCGGCGGCGGTGCTGCAGTAGAGGCTGAATACAATCTGGGTATGGGTGTGGTTTTGGACACCGACAGCTCCAAGACCGAACTGGCTCAGGTTGACGCTACCGTAGCGGCAGTCGTTACCGATGCTGACGGAAAGATCGTTTCCTGCCGCATCGACTGCGTTCAGGACAAGATGGAAGTCGTTGGCGGCGCCGTTGACGCGGCCAAGACCTTCAAGACCAAGATGGAACTGGGCGACGATTACGGTATGGTAGCTTACGGAAATGCCATCGCTGAATGGGATGCTCAGGCTAAGGCATTCGAAGAGTACGTGGTAGGTAAGACCGGCGAAGAAGTTGCGGCTATCGAAACCACCACCAACGATCACGGTTACGCTGTAGCTGCCGACGAGGCGCTGTATGCCGGCTGCACCATGCAGATCACCGACTTCATAGAAGCCGTTGTGAAGGCCTGCGCTGACGAAAAGGGCCAGAGCTTCGCTACTGCCGACACCTTCACTCTGGGCGTTGCCGCCATCTCCGATGCCAGCGAATCCACCGCTGCAGCCGACGGAAACGACGCTGTCGTTAAAATGTACAGCGAATACGCCGCTGCCGTTGTTGGAGCGGACGGTACTATCCTGGCAGCTGTCAACGATGCAACTCAGCCGAAGATCAATGTCAATGCTTCCGGCGAGATCGTATCCGCTGAATACAAAGCCACCAAGAGAGAACTGGGCAGCGATTACGGCATGGTAGCTTACGGAAATGCCATCGCTGAATGGGACGCACAGTCCGATGCCTTCTCCAAGTACGTGGTTGGAAAGACGGCAGAAGAAGTAGCTGCCATCGAAACCACCACCAACGATCACGGCTATGTCGTAGCTGCCGATGAGGCGCTGTATGCCGGCTGCACCATGCAGATCAGCGGCATGATGGAAGTTGTCGCTCAGGCGGCCAACTACGCTCGTTAATTTCAATCGATTGTTCAGGAGACAGGATTTTGAAAACGATTAGATCTTGGCTCTGTATTTGCTGTGTACTGGGGTTTCTCGTCAATTTGACGGGATGCTCCAGTTCTGTTGAGAAGACGGAGCCCCAGGGAGAGCATTTTTCACATATTTCGATACGGTCTCCTACGTTTACAGCTATGCGGAAGATTCCGAGGAACAACTGGATCAACGCGCCTCGGAGGTTTCCGATATTCTGAACGACTATCACCAACTTTTTGATATTTATCACGAATATTCCGGTATCACAAACCTGTGTACCGTCAATCGTATGGCCGGCGGCGAACCTGTAAAGGTGGATAGAAAGCTCGTCGACTTTTTGCTGTACGCAAAAGAACTGTACGAACGGACGGACGGGGAAATGAACGTCATGCTGGGATCGGTTCTGCGCCTGTGGCACGATTGCCGCGAAATGGCGTCGGAGGATCCGCAGAATGCGTCGATTCCCACCCGGGAAGCGCTGAACGAAGCCAATGCGCACACCGATATTTCCCTGCTGGAGATCGATGAGGAAAACTGCACGGTGCGAATCTCCGATGCGGAAGCGTCCATCGACGTAGGAGCGCTGGGAAAGGGCTACGCTACGGAAAAGGCGGCGGAGCATCTGCGGCGGACCGGGGCGGAGGGTTACGTGTTGAATATCGGCGGAAATATCAGCATCATCGGGACAAAGCCGGACGGCTCGTCCTGGACCACGGGAATTCGAAACCCGCTGGATCCCGCCGGACCTCATGCGCTGAACCTGAAATTGGCTGACACTTCCTGTGTTACGTCGGGAATATACGAACGATATTTTACCGTCGATGGCGTGCGCTATCATCACATCATCGACCGGGAAACATTGATGCCTGCCGATTACTTTTCTTCGCTTACGGTAGTGACGAAAAACAGCGGACTGGCAGATGCCCTGTCTACGGCTCTGTTCTGCATGAGCTATGAGGAGGGCATGGCATTGGTGGAAGCCATGGAGGATGTGGAAGTCCTGTGGATCTTCCCCGATGGAACGAAGAAGATGACGCCGGGGCTGAATGCTCTGGTCACAGAATAGAGATGGAACTCAGGACAGAGGAGGAATCGACTGATGATTTTCAAGAAAAACATTTCATCGCTGCATGTGCCTCACAACAAGAATACAGCGGACAGCGTTCCTGTTTTTGTGAGCGCACCAAAGGAAGTGGTGCTGCCGATGAATATGCAGTCCGGACATGACGCCGAGCCGGTGGTCGCCGTAGGAGACCACGTTTATGTGGGGCAGCTGGTGGCCAGAGAAGAGGGCAGAGCGTCCTCCCCGATCCACGCCTCCGTTTCCGGCACCGTGACAAAGATCGCACCCGTCAAACTGGCCGGAGGAAAAGAAGCGCTCGCCATCCATATTGAAAACGATGGAAAGATGGAGAAGGATCCCGAAATGAAGGCTCCTACCGTCACGAATCTGGATGAATTTTTGGATGCCGTGCGGGCCAGCGGCGTCGTTGGTCTGGGCGGTGCGGCGTTCCCGGTCTGGGCAAAGTTGGAGGCCGTTCGCCGCAATGAGATCGAAACGATTCTGGTCAACGGAGCGGAATGCGAACCGTACATTACCAGTGATCACCGAATGATGATGGATCGCAGCGATCTGGTGGTCAAGGGTGTCAAGCTGATGCAGGAACACATGAAAGTACCGAAGATCGTCATCGCGATCGAAAATAACAAGCAGGATGCCATCGACAAGCTGACGGAACTGTTCAAAGATGATCCGTCGGTGGAAATCTATCCGCTGGAGACCGTATATCCGCAGGGCGCCAAGCAGGTGCTTCTGTACAACGTGACCGGCAAGGTGGTCAAGGGCGGTCAGCGTATGGCTGCTCTGGGCGTTCTGATTATCAACGTTTCCTCCGTGGCTAAGCTGGCCGACTACATTGAGAACGGCATGCCGCTGGTGGATCGCATCGTCACCGTGGACGGTTCTGCGGTGAAAGAACCGCGGAATTTCATCGTGCCCATCGGCACCCCCATCAGCCATCTGCTGAAAGAGGTGGAACTGAAGTCCGAACCGGGCAAGGTGCTGATCGGCGGTCCCATGCTGGGACATGCGATCACGGATCTGGACAGCCCTGTGATCAAGGCGACCAACGCGATTCTGGCCTTTGAGGAAAAGGACAGCGTCACGGCGGAACCGACGGCCTGCATTCGCTGCGGCCGCTGTATGGACAACTGTCCGGTGGGCCTGAACATTGCAGGAATCGGTCGTGCCATGGCGAAGAAGGACGAAGACGAGCGCGCCGAAGCTCTGACGAAGCTGGGCCTGAAGCAGTGCATCGAATGTGCCTGCTGCTCTTACGTCTGTCCGGCGCACCGTCCCGTTTTGGAGCGAAACCTGGAGGCGAAGAGCTTCCTGCGGAAATACAATGCCGCGAAGAAAGAAGAAGGGAGAAAATAGTCATGAGTCAACTTCATGTTTCTGCAGCTCCTCACATACATAGTGGAAACACCACGGAAAAGGTGATGCGCGACGTGGTCATCGCGATGCTGCCGGCTGTGGTAGCTTCCGTGATCTTGTTCGGAATCCGGGCTGCAGCTGTCATCGCCGCCTGCGTCATCGGCGCTGTGGTTTCGGAACTGATGTTCTGCAAGGTCGTGGGAAAGAAATCCACCGTAAGCGATTTCAGCGCCGCGGTAACCGGCCTCCTGTTGGGACTGAACCTGAGCACCAACGTTCCCCTGTGGCAGTGCGTCGTCGGCGCGGCCTTTGCGATTGTCATCGCAAAATGCCTGTTTGGCGGTCTGGGAAATAACATCGTCAATCCGGCCATTGCGGCCCGCGTATTCATGCTGGTGTCCTTCTCCCAGGTGGCGGGAGGCTCCGCCTGCGTTCTGACGGATGGCACCACCTCCGCAACGCCGCTGGAGATTTTGGCTCCCGGGGCAGAGGAAGCGCCGGGACTGATGGATCTATTTCTGGGAATCCACGGCGGAGCCGTAGGAGAGACCTGCGTTCTGGCTCTGCTGATCGGTTTCGTTTATCTGCTGATCCGCAAGGTCATCCGCTGGCATGTTCCCGTGATCTTCGTCGGTACGGTATTCGTGCTGTATCTGGTGACCACCGGTGATGTATACTATGCGTTGCAGCAGATCCTGGCCGGCGGTCTGTTCCTGGGTGCCATTTTCATGGCCACCGATTATGTGACCGAACCGATGAATCAGCGCGGCCGAATGGTGTTTGCCCTGGGCTGCGGTCTGATTACCTTTGCGATTCGCCAATTCTGCGCGTATCCGGAAGGTGTATCCTTCGCCATCCTGATCATGAATCTCCTGACGCCGCTGATTGAAGAGTGGACGGACAAGGAACCGTTGGGAGGTATTTAACGATGGAAAACAAAAAAAGTGGTATGAAATTCCTGGCAGCTCCGATCCTGGTGGTTCTGGTATTTGCCGTTGTTCTGACGGGACTGAACGCAGGTCTCGGCCCCATCATTGAAGAAAATAAATCGTCCCAGGCCTTCGGACCGCTGATGGCTGTCATGCCGGAAGCGGAAAACTTCGAGCTGGTGGAGGCTCAGCTGCCCGACACCGTGCTGGCTGTTTACAGAGAGACCTCCGGTCTGGGCTATGCCATCCGATGCACGGCCACGTCTCAGTATTCCGAAGAACCCATGGAGATGACGTTCGGAATCGACAGCGAAGGAAGGATTTGCGGAATGCAGCTGGACGTTTACAAGGAATCCAAGGACTTCGGTTCCGACTATCCCCTGTCGTATGTCGGTCAGGATTCCACGTTGGCCGATGTGGGATTGACTGCCGGTGTCACCTATTCCAGTGCAGCGTTTAAAGATGCCGTTGCCGATGCGTTCGCCGTGCTGATCGAAAACGACCTGATCGCCGAAGGCGTCAAGGGTGACGGACAGCTGCTGATGGAACTGCTGCCCACCGTACATTCCGGTCTGGTGCTGGGTACCGTTGGTCAGTACGAAGAGATGGAGCCGTCCGGCTCCATGGTGAGCGCCATGAAGGCACTGAACGGTTCCGGGTTTGCTTACATCATGGCGGAAGGCGACGCCAGCTACCTG
The DNA here is from genome assembly GCA_017621195.1 of Bacillota bacterium. Taxonomy (GTDB): domain Bacteria; phylum Bacillota; class Clostridia; order Peptostreptococcales; family Anaerovoracaceae; genus RGIG446. The sequence continues at coordinate 7,096 of JAGATO010000330.1, forward strand.
GCTGTGGCCAATAACTTCGGCGCATGCAGCGTCTACAATACCGAAGGTGTCGATGTGACGGCAGACCATGCGGCGTTGGTGGACGAAGCGATGGCTCACGCTGCTGAACACGGAACATCCTACTTCGATGCGGCCAAGGCCAGATTCGAGGCCGTCATGCCGGGAGCATCCGACGTAACCGCCGTCGAAGGCATCGACAGCTTCAACACCGTGGTGGAAGCGGTGACCTTCCGCTGCAACGGTTCGAAGTACTACGGTTTTTACAGTCGTAGCTACGGCTACGCCAACGAACCGATGGATATTTACATCGTGCTGGATGAAAACGGAGCCATCGCGGCAGAAACTGCCAAGGAACTGATCCTGCACGGAGAATACTTCAACGCGTACACTCTGGATGAGCCTGCGTATAAAGCCGGATTCAAGGGTATGACTGCCGATACGTGGTCTGCCGATACGGCGGTGATTTCCGGTGCGACGATGACGTCCAACGCCATGGCAGCCGCTACGGAAGATGCCTTTGCCGCATTTCAGAGCATTCAGAATGGAGGGAACTAAGAATGGCGGAAAAGAAAACCAACATTTTACGGGACAATCCTCTCATGATTCTGCTGTTGGGGGCGTGTCCCGCGCTGGCAGCGACGACTGATGTACGGGCAGCGGCTGGTATGGGCGTGATGGTGCTGGCGGTACTGCTGCTTTCCGGAGTCATCGTTTCTCTGCTGCGCAGCCGCATTGCAGCGGAATCCGTGGTTCCGACCTGTATTCTGACAGTTGCCGGTTGTACTTCCGTGATGCAGATGATCCAGGAGGCGTTTTTGCCCTCTGTTTACAATATGATAGGGATTTATGGCGCCATCGTGGCGGTGATCGTGCTGACGAACCGGTTTGCCTGTGAGGCGGTCGACGAACAAAGCGTCAGCGAGACGGCCAAAGCGGCGGTGACCACCGGTCTGTACTTTCTGGTGATCCTGGTGGTTGTGGCTGCCATCCGGCAGGTTCTGGGTTCCGCGTCTCTGGCGGGCCTGTCCCTGAGCTTCCTGGAAGAGTATAAGATTGCTGCCATGGTGAAAGCTCCCGGAGCTTATATCGTTCTGGCCATCGTTGCAGCTGTCATCGGTAAGGTGAGCATGAAGAAAGAAAAGGAGGAGAAATAAGCGATGGACAATTCTTTGATTCTCGTCCTGATGGCCGGTATTCTGGCCAACAATTACGCGATTCAGAACTTCCTGGGAGTGGATTCCATCCTGAGCAATGGAAGCTCGGTGAAAAAATCCCTGCGGCTGGGCGGCTTTGTGACTCTGATCATGGTGATCTCCGCGGTGATTACGTGGCCGCTGCAGACATATGTTCTGAAGCATGCGGAATATCTTCAGACGCTGGCGTTTGTGACCGTGATTCTGATCGTGGCCGCTGCGGTGGAAAAGATCGCCGGGAAATCTCCGGATCGGGACTTTCTGCTGTTCGCCGTTAACGGCGCGGTGCTGGGCCTGTGCATCCGGAACGCACAGACGGGTTTTGCTGAGGCGATCTTTGCAGCAGCAGGTGCAGGACTGGGCTTTCTGGCAGCGATGGCGGTATTTTCTTCCCTGCGCGATCGAGTGGAGGAAGAAGAAGTACCGGAAGCCTTCCGCGGTTTGCCGGTCAACCTGTTGATCATTTCCATGATGTCTCTTGCGCTGTTTGCGTTCTGATGCAGAAACGGATGAAATGGGGCTGGTAAAAGCCTGAGTATGGGATATGGACCCTGACTTTTGTCGGGGTCCATTTTTATAAAAGAAAGAGGAAAGCGCGACGGAAAAGCGGGAGAAGCTTCGCTGGGAGACGGTAAGCCGATTGACAATTTCTCGTGAAAAAAATATAATATAAACGATAATTATTTTTGTACGAATGGATCAATGGAGGATTCCTATGACGATTGATAAAAAACAAAACGGATCGGAACTGACTCTGACCCTGAGCGGTCGACTGGATACGACGACGGCTCCGCAGCTGGAAGAAGCGCTGAAAGAGAGCATCAGTGGCATCGAAGCGCTGGAATTTGATTTCGGGGCTCTGGAATATATGTCCTCGGCGGGACTCCGCGTTCTCCTTGCAGCACAGAAAAAGATGAACAAGCAGGGGAAAATGGTGGTAAAGAACGTAAACGATGTGATCATGGAGGTCTTTGAGGTCACGGGCTTTGTAGATATTCTGACGATAGAATAGCCGATCGGGGAGTAGAGAGAAGCGATGAAAGAATTAACAGTGGATGCGACCGTTGAAAATATCGAAGTCGTGACGGACTTTGTCAACGAGCAGTTGGAAGCGCTCTCCTGCTCGATGAAAGCGCAGATGCAGATCGATATCGCCATCGATGAGCTATTTGGAAACATCGCGAATTATGCGTACGATCCGGAAGTGGGCCCTGCCACCGTGCGGGTGGAAGTGGTGGATGCGCCGCTGTCCGTCGTCATTACGTTCATTGACCATGGCGTGCCCTATGATCCCCTGAAACAGGAGGATCCGGATACGACTCGGGCTGCGGAAGAACGGGAGATCGGAGGACTGGGTATCTACATCGTAAAAAAGAGCATGGATGAGATTTCCTATGAATATAAGGATGGACAGAACATCCTGCGGATCCGAAAGAACATTTGAAAGAATACTTCATGTGGTGATACAAATGTGAAGATAAAAATCCTGCCTGACGGGGCAGGATTTTTTATTCGAACCGGGCTTTCGGTTGTGAACGGTGGGGGGGCTTGGTATAATGAAGGAAATGTGCGTATGTTTCAGTTGTGTTGAGGAAGGAGAACGGAATGGAAGGCAAGGAGGCACGTGTCGTTATTTTGACGGTGAACGAAAAAGCGGGGCAGTGTTATCGGGAGGATCTGCAGCAGGTCATTCCCGAGGAACGCATTGAGATTCTGACCTATACCCCCGCAACATTTCAGGGCGGGAAAAATCTAAAGATGGTGAATGCCTACCTGGTTTCGAAAAATGCCATTTCCTATTACGATGAGGAAAAGCTGGCGGACCTGCCTCTGGGAGTACAGATCGTAGATACGCAGGTGGCGTTCCAGAATCGGGAACTGAACAGGGTCAGACAGATTAAAAAGGGGACGGAATGTCTGCTGGTCAACGGTACGGAGCCTTTGGCCATGGAATGCATCGCCGAGTTCCACAGTCACAGCATTTTCAACGTCCATTTCACACCGTACTGGAGCGGCGCTCCCTTGCCGCAAGGCATTGACACAGCGGTATCGTCAGGAGAAGAAGAGAGCGTACCGCCGCAGATCAAAACGGCCTACCACCTGGGAAACCGACACCTGACGCCCGATACGGTGATGAGTGTCCTTCTGGCGACCGGAATGGACGATCTGGTGGAGAGCGTGGGATTTCGAAGGTATGCGGATCGGTTTCCGAAGCGGGGACAGTCCTCGGACAAGCTGCTCAAAAAAACCATGCAGAGCCAGTATGTCAGCGAATACCTGATGGAAGCCAGCGAAAGCGGGATCGTAGGGATCAACGAAGAAGGGAGAATTTTCTGCAACAATAAAAAGGCACTGGAACTTTTGGGATGCCAGGATAAAAAGCTGAACGGAATTCAATACGAAGAAATCCTGCCCTTCCTCCGGTTGGAAAAGATCGCGGAGGGCAACGAAGCCGATGTGAATCAGTATGTCTTCCGACAAGGAGGAACTTCCATGAATGCAACGGTTCGCACCATTTTTGATGAGGGGACGTTTAAAGGGGGGTTCGTCTGGCTGCAGAGGGTTTCCGACGAAGAGGACCGGGTGCAGAATATGCGTTTGAAAATGTACAAAAAGGACTATATCGCCAAGTATACCTTTGACGATATCATAGGGCGGAGTGCATCCATTACGGAACTGTGTAAAATTGCGAAGAAGATGGCGGCTACCGATTCTACCATACTGATCTCCGGAGAAAGCGGTACGGGGAAGGAGCTGCTGGCCAGCGCCATCCACAATGCATCCAGAAGAGAAAACTATCCGTATATCGCCATCAACTGCGCGGCGATCCCCGAAAATCTGCTGGAAAGCGAGCTGTTCGGATACGAGGAGGGCGCGTTTACCGGTTCCAAAAAGCACGGGAAGGTGGGCTTGTTTGAGGTGGCGCATCGGGGAACGCTGTTTCTGGACGAGGTGGAAAACATGAGCCCCGCCCTGCAGATCCGATTGCTGCGGGTCCTCCAGGAAAAGGAGATCATGCGGGTGGGCGGAAGCAAGATCATCCCTGTGGACGTACGGATCATTGCGGCCACCAACGAAAACCTGGAAAAGATGGTGAGAGAAGGCCTGATCCGAAAAGACCTGTATTACCGGCTGAATGCGCTGCAGCTGGAGCTGACACCTCTTCGGAAACGAAAGGAAGACATTCCTCTTTTCATCGAAGAATTTCAGAAACAGATGGGCGTGTGCTACCGCATTTCCGACGAAGTGAGCCGGTGCTTTATGGAACACGAATGGGATGGAAATATCCGGGAGCTTCGAAATTACATCGAATACTTCGCCTGTCTGGAAAAGGATGTGATTCAGCCGGACGACATTCCGGTCCATTTCTACAGTCAGGATGCGTTGGAAGCTTTGAATGCGAAACGAAATGACGCAGCGGAGGATCGGGATGAGACCAGGGGACTGAGCGAAGAAGAGCGGTTTGCTCTCCAGGCTCTTTATCATGCGTTTTCTCTGCGTCGTCCCATGGGGCGGAGGACGCTTTGTGAGGCGGCAGCGGCAAATCATATGCTGCTGACCGAAAAAGAGGCACGAAACTTGCTTAAACAATTGGAAGAGAACGGTCTCGTCAAGATCGGAAGCGGCCGGGCAGGAAGTCGCCTGACCCAGAAGGGCGTGGAATTGGCGGGACAGATGCAAAAGCAAGGGGGAAAATAACTGATGAATTACGATGTAATGATTCGCAATGCGAAAATTGTGGACGGAACGGGGATGCCTTGGTTTCGGGGAGACGTGGCCGTCCTGGGAGACCGGATCGCCGCGGTGGGAAAGCTGTCGGAGGAAGATGTGAAGTCGGCCCAAACGGTCATCGATGCTAACGACCGGATTCTGATGCCGGGGGTAATCGATACCCACACTCACCTGGATCTGACGCCCTTCGATTACAATCGGTCGCAGGACCCGAAGTCGGTACGGCGGTTAAGACAAGGCATCACAAGCCAGGTCTGCGGCTGCTGCGGCATTACGGCGGCGCCGCTGTGCGACCGGTCAAAGGGGGAGTGGATGGAACGCACCTTCGGGATTCGCGACGATTCCGCCGTCACCTGGAATTCCTTCGGCGAGTATCTGGACGTTTTGGAGGGCTCGGGACTCGGCGTCAATTTCTGCGGCTATGTGGGCCACGGAGCGATTCGCCACTGCGTCATGGGCTACGAAAACAGAAAGCCGACGGCATCGGAAATGGAGCAAATGAAGCGGCTTCTTGCCGAGTCCATGGAAGGCGGCGCCGTGGGAATGAGCAGCGGTCTGATCTACGCCCCCGGCGTGTTTGCCGATACGGAAGAGCTGGTGGAGCTGTGCTCCGTTTTGAAAGACTACAACGGAATCTATGCCTCTCACATCCGCAGCGAAAATGCCGGATGGATCGAATCGGTGGAGGAAGTAGTGGAGATCTGCGAAAAGAATCAGATTCCGGGCATCGTTCACCATCTGAAGACAAAGGCAAAGGATTCCAGGGAAAAGGTAGCCCGCGTATTGGAAATCCTTCATCAGGCCAGGGAGCGCGGAGTGGATGTGGTATTTGAACAGTATCCCTACGAAGCCAGCGCCACCACGTTGGATGTGGTTCTGTCCTCCTGGATGCAGGAAGGGGGAAAGGCTGCGGTTCTGGAACGGATCAACGACAAAACGCGCTTTGAGGAGTATCGCCAGTCCATACGAAAGGACTACGGGTGGAAGAACGACGAGGAGGAGTGGCTGGGCGCGAAAAACATGCTGATCGTGGCGGCGGAAGGCCATCCGGAATACAAGGGAAAATACGTGGACGAAATCGCCAGAGAACTGGGGATGGAACCGGTGGAAACGGTGTTTCGCATCCTGCGGGAGACGGATCTGCAGGCGGGAGGAGCCTTCTTTGGAATCAAGGAGGAAGATATCTGCACGATTCTCCGGGATCCGCTGGGCATGGTCGGTTCGGACTCGGACGATGTGAAGATCGGAGCGACGACCCATCCCAGAACCAACGGGACCTTTCCCCGGGTGTTGAAAAAGTACGCTCTGGATCAGGAAGTGATTACGCTGGAACGTGCTGTTTTCAAGATGACGGGCTTTCCGGCGGCAAAGTTCGGACTCCGGGGACGGGGACTGATCCGTACAGGCTGCTATGCTGATCTGGTGCTGATCGATCCGAAGACGCTGGCGGACAACCCCACGTATACCGATCCTTTCCGAAAGCCGGAAGGAATCGAATGGGTCATGGTCAATGGAAAGGTGGCTTTGAAGGATGGTGAGCCGACAGGCGTATTGAACGGTCGTGTCCTTCGTTCCAACGGCTGAGAGGGAGCCATCCTGTGAATCGATCAAAGGAATAAAATGTGCCAATGGGTCGAATAAAGAATCCAATAGTCCCATTGGCACATTTCTTTTTTTCTTACTTTGGGGAAAAAGAGAAAAAAGCGTCAAAATTGCCTCGGATGCGACAAAAAATCGGAGAAATCGATTGGCATGGTAATTGCAGTTATAGAAAAATGTTATTTTCTTAAAGCTCATTTTGTGTAGGAGGTTATCATGAGTGATGGAAAAGTAAAGAAAGGCTTTAAAATGCCCAATACCTATGTGATCATCGCATTGGTAGTACTCATTTTCGCAATCCTGTCGTGGGTGGTTCCGCCCGGTACGTACGAGTACGAACAGGTGGACATCAACGGAACGATGAGAAACATCGCTGTGGACGGCACGTTCCACTACGTGGATAAAGCGGAAGCTCATCCCACTGGTTTTCTGGATTTCTTCGCATCGTTCTACAAAGGTCTGGTATCGGCAGCGGATATCATCTTCGTTATCCTGTCCTGCGGCGGTACGTTCAGCGTTCTGGTAAAGACCGGTGCGTTCCATGCAGGTATCAGCGTTCTGCTGAAGAAGCTGGGAAACAAGGAAATCGTTCTGGTCCCCATCCTGATGGCAGTGTTCGCCATCGGCGGTTCCTGCTTCGGTATGCTGTCTGAGTTCTACGGCTTTATCC
>JAGATO010000331.1 GCA_017621195.1 Bacillota bacterium
CAACCCCGCCAGCCGCCGCATTATGACGAATATCTATAACTTCCAAGACCTGCACGAAATGAACCTGTACCCTTGCGCGTACTCGATGACGTTCAACGTTTCGGGCGATACTTTGAACGGTATCCTCAATCAGCGTTCCAACGATATGCTGACGGCGAACAACTGGAACGTGGTGCAGTACGCGGTGCTTTTGATAATGTTCGCGCAGGTATCGGGACTCAAAGCGGGCGAGCTTGTGCACGTGATCGCCGACGCGCATATCTATGACAGACACGTGCCGATCATCAAAGAGCTGATCTCCCGGGAGCCCCTTCCCGCGCCGAAGTTCTGGTTAAACCCTGACATTCACGATTTTTACCAGTTCACCAGAAACGACGTGAAGGTGGAGGACTACATCACCGGCGAACAGATCAAGGATATACCGATTGCGATCTAAGGAGGAACCCAAAATGAATTTAATCGTGGCAGTAGATGAAAACTGGGCCATCGGCAATAAAGGAAACCTGCTGGTGCGCATTCCGGCGGACCACAAAATGTTCCGCCAGGAAACCACCGGCAAGGTGGTGGTGCTGGGAAGAAAGACCATGGATACCTTCCCCAACGGACAGCCCTTAAAGAACAGAACCAACATCGTTCTGTCCCACAACACGGAGTATTCCGTTAAGGACGCTGTGGTGGTGCATTCCGTGGAGGAGCTTCTGGAAGAACTGAAAAAGTATGATACAAACGATGTTTACATCATCGGCGGCACCAGCGTCTACGAGCAGATGCTTCCCTACTGCGATGTGGCCCATGTGACAAAGATCGATCACTCATATGAAGCGGATGCCTATTTCCCGAACCTGGATGCCGATCCGGAGTGGGAGATCACCGCGGACAGCGATGAGCAGTATTATTTCGATCTGACCTATCAGTTTCTGAAATATGAGAGGAAGAAAAAATAAAAAGACGGCGGCGGACATGAGGGTGACCTGTGTCTGCCGTTTTTAGTTCCTGATAATTTTGTACGGTGTATGGAATTGATAGCGGACCGATCTTCTTTGGGTATAAGATGATTTTAGAAAATGAGAATGCAGGGAGGACACTCATAATGACATCAAGAGAACTGGTGCGAAGAACGCTGGAGTTTGAAAACAAGACCGGCGTGGTTCCCCGACAGCTCTGGACGCTGCCCATAAGCGAATGGAACTACGGCGACACGATTGCCAAAATACGCAGGGATTTTCCGGCTGACTTTGCGGGACCGTCCTGCAGCTATTCGGCAAAAATGCCGGGAAAAGGGGATCCTTACAGAAACGGCATCTGGATTGATGACTGGGGCTGTAAATTTACCAACATTCATGAGGGCGTTATCGGAGAGGTGCGGACGCCTCTGGTGGAGGACGATGACTGGGAGGATGTGGATAAGATTCACATTCCCAGGGAATGGCTGACCTTCAACCGGGATGAGGTCAACGAAAGCTGCCGCCATTCGGACAAGTTCATGATGGCGGACTGCTGTCCCAGACCCTTTGAACAGCTGCAGTTCATCCGCAAAACCGAAAATCTGTACATGGACCTGATGGACATTCCGAAAAAAATGGAAAAGTTCATGGGACAAATGCACAGCTTTTACTGTGAACTGCTGGAGGAGTGGGCGAAGACGGAGGTGGACGGCCTGGGCTTTATGGATGACTGGGGAAGCCAGAGAAGCCTTCTGATCAATCCTGAGCTCTGGAGAAAGCTGTTCAAGCCCATGTATCAGGACTATATCGATATCGCGAAGCGCTACGGAAAGAAAATGTTCATGCACTCTGACGGCCATATTCTGGATATTTTGCCGGATTTGGCGGAAATGGGACTGGATGCGGTCAATTCCCAGATTTTCTGCATGGGCGTGAAAAATTTGGAGCCTCTGGCCGGAAAGATCACTTTCTGGGGAGAGATCGACAGACAGCATCTGCTGGTGGAAGGAACGAC
>JAGATO010000332.1 GCA_017621195.1 Bacillota bacterium
ATTGATAATTTTGTGCCCGTAGTTTTCTCCGATGATAGAGGACAGAATGTCCTTCGGCAGGAAATCCGCCGCTGAAATTATGTTGATGTGATCCTGTCTGGCTCCGGTCCCCTTGGCAGAGCCGCCCCAGTCCAGAAACAGTTCGGAGTTTTTGATGTAGACCTTGCAGGCCCCTCCGATCGCCGGATCGTTCAGCCAATGAACGTCATCCGTATAAGCCACACCGGCCACCGCCACATCGGCCATCTCCGTGGTCCACCCTGCCGTCTGCTGCTGCAGCGGCACCTCTTTGAGGTAGATGCCCTCGCCGGATTGGTACAGATCCGAATCCGTATCCTCCAGCATAAAAGCCGCCATCAGCTCCGAATAGGCGATGCGCACGTTGGTAAAATCCACGGCTTCCCGCCTCTTTCCCAGCTGAGCCCCATAGATGGGAACACTGACCGCAGTCATGATACCCAGAATCGCAAGGACGATCAGGAGTTCCACCAGCGTGAATCCTCTGTGGTTTCGGTTGTTATTTCGATTCATGCCGCAGACCTCCTCTCCCGCAGTATTACAGAAAATTTTACCACAAATTGACCCAATATGGAACATGATTTCAATCAAATTCCGGAAAGAGTACATCTATTTTCACTCTTTTTTATACACAGAGCGCAAAGAATCATTTCCGTCCGCCGCAATTAGCTTGTCCTGCTGCAATTCTCTTTGTCCGATGCATTGAACTGCACTGTAAGATATGATACGATGAGGGCGGTGCAGCGGTCACAGGACCGCCGCCAGAAAGGAACGGATCCCCATGATCACATCGTATCGCCACCAGATTTACAACCGTTTGATGTCCGCCCAGGACCTGACCTACCGGGAATTTCACAGCGGTCTTCTCCCCGGCTTCGACAAAGACCGAATCATCGGCGTGAGGATGCCTCAGCTGCGTCGCATTGCCAAAGATCTATCAATACAGCCTCCCACGGCGGCGGAAGCGGCCGAAGGTCGGATTCCCTGGCAAGTCTTCTTTCAGGAAATCGAAACGGCGCATCGCGAAGCTTCCTCGCCCGATCGCGAAACGCCTATTCCTGCCTACGAAGAAGTCCTGACTGCCGGTCTTGCTCTGGCTTATGCCAAGCTGCCGCTTTCAGAACGCTTCCTCTGGATTCGCCGTTTCGTTCCCATGATCGACAACTGGGCTACCTGCGACACCTTCTGCGGCACCTGGAAACCCAAGGCTGTGGAGCTTCCTCAAGTGTGGGATTTTCTGATGCAAAGCTATCTGACCGACCTGCGAGGTACCATCCACCAAAGTAACGCGACAGACGCATCGTCCCAGTGTGATGCAACAGAATACGACCTGCGCTACGGCGTCGTCATGCTCCTGAACCACTTCGTTCAAAACGAAGAATACATCGACCGAATCCTGGAGATCTGCAACGAGATCGATCATCCCGGCTATTACGTCAAAATGGCCGTAGCCTGGGCTCTGTCCTACGCTTTCATCTTCTTCCCTGACAAGACCGTAGCATTGTTTCAGTCCCCGGATAACCGACTGGACGATTTCACCTACAATAAGTCCATCCAGAAGGCCTGCGAATCCTTCCGCATCTCCAAAGAGCAGAAGGCCTTTCTGCGCACGCTGCGGCGCTGACCGCACGCTGCGGCGCTTCTTATTCCGTTTCCTTATCGATCACCATAGTGATCTTCCGCCCCTGTTCATCCATGGCCCATACCGTTCCCCAGGACACATCGTTGAAATCGAAGGGTCTTTCGGGATCGTAGAGCTCACCGTACTCGTACATGACGCAGACCTCGAACATGTCGTTTCCACCGTTGGTCTTCAGAAGAATCCCCTCCAGCGCTTCCCGGGGAGATCCCGTGGTGTATTCCGCCTGGTCAAAGACCGTGATCTTCCTTCCGCAGTTGGGGCAGACCGCTACCACCGTAGGGTTCTTATCGCAGACCATGCGGAACACATAGCATCCGCAGTCGCACTTCACCTGATACACCAGATGGTGTTGGTTGGAAAATTTATCTCTGATCTCCCGGAACGGGCTTTCGTCGATCACCGGCTGACACAGGCCGTCGATGTGATCGGGACAACAGTATTTCATCGTTCGTACTTCCTTTCTTCTCTCTAACAGGCAAAAGAGACGCCACGCCAGCGCTCGTCGCCGTGATTCAGCTTCTCCTCCGCCGTCCTTCTCCCTGTCGCACACAGTAAAATTGTGTCACATCCGCTAAAGAAAATCAAGAGCCGTTTCTCAGCGGAATCCGCGCCTTCAATCCAATCGACGGATCACGCCGCAGGCAATCATCGGGCCGGCGTCTCCCGACGGCTGAGTCTTGAAATCATCGGCGCCGCCGTGAATGATCACGGTCCTTCCAATGACTTCTTCCACGCCAAAGCGGGACGTCAGCACTGCACCGAAGGCATATCCCCCGTTGGAAAACAGCGGCGGCAGATCCCCCGCGTGGTAAGGATGCGGACAGCCGTAGGGATTGTAGTGACCTCCCGCATTAGGAAACGGCCCCGCTGGGGCCGGGGTTGCCTCACCCTCGTAACGGGAACTGCAGTTCCCTCCCTCGTGAATATGCATGGCAAAGATGGATTTTTCGCAGCTGTCCTCGCTGACCGGAAGGCCTCCCACCGACCAAAGCAGCAGCGCTCCCATCTCCGTCTGATAAAAATACACGATCCCATTCACTTCTTCCTGGCCGTCCGGCCCCTGTACCGCCGCAGCTGCCTGCGGATTGGTCTGGGAAATCCAATCGTACAGCTCCGTGAATTGTCCCTGTGCATCGAACATAACGCATCACCTCCTGCGTCATTGTACGCTGCCGCTGACGGCCCTATACCAACAACCTTCAGCCGCCGCTTTCGATCTGCGGGCATCGGATTGCTTCTCTCTGTCGAACCTGATATAATCGACGTATATCCATATGACTTGCGTGGTACAAAGAAAGGAGTCGTCCATGAACCGCATCCATGAATACATCGACCAAAACCGCGACCGCTACGTACAGGATCTCATCGACATCGTATCGAAGCCCAGCATCGGCACCGATCCGGAACAGACGCGTCTCTGCGCCGAAGCGATCCGCGATAAGATGAAAGCCATGGGAATTCCCGCTCAGATCCTCGAAACCATCAACAATCCCGTCATCTACGCGGAGCTTCCCGCCAGTCGTGAGAACATGCCTACCGTCCTGTTCTACGGTCATTACGACGTGCAGCCCGCCCGGGATCTGGACCTGTGGGACAGCGAACCCTTTGCGCCGGAGATCCGCAATGGAAGGATCTACGGCAGAGGCGTTGCAGATAACAAGGGACAGTTCCTGACCCAGCTGCTGGCCATCGAAGCCTACCTGAAACAGACCGGTGAGGTTCCGGTCAACGTAAAGGTCATTCTGGACGGCGAAGAGGAGATCGGCAGCAAAGGTCTGGCCGACTTCGCGGCCAAGAACAAGGATCTGCTGAAGGCGGATCTGGTCTACACGTCCGACGGCGGGACACAGAATCCGGAAATTCCCACCATCAACTTCGGCGTGCGCGGCGTCATGAATTTCGACCTGACTCTGGAAACCGCCAGCACCGACAACCACTCCGGAAATAAGGGCGGCGTCACCCGTAATCCCGCCTGGGACATGGTACAGCTTCTGAGCAAAATGCTCGATGAAAACGGTCGCGTCCTCATTCCCGGCTTCTACGATGCCGTGGTCCCCATGTCTCCCAAGGACCGGGAGCTGGTGGAAGCCCTTCCCTTCCGTCCGGAACAGTTTGCCAGAGACTTTGGCGTCAAGGAGATCGTCGCCAGAGACAAGGTGGACTACTACGACAAGCTGATGTTCCAGCCCACTCTGACCATCAACGGAATGTTCAGCGGCTACACCGGTGCCGGCTGTAAGAACATCATTCCCAAGAGCGCTACCGCCAAGATGGAAGTCCGCTTCGCCTGGAAGCAGAACCCCGAAACCATCTACCGCCTGATCGAAGACTTCGTCAAAGAACGCAACCCGCAGGTACAGATGTGCATGGTGGAGGACTATATGTATCCCTCCCGAAACAACACGGAGCTCCCCATCTACGAGCCAGTGATTGAAGCTGTGGAAAAGATCTGGGGTGCCAAGGCCGTCATCTCTCCCGTCAGCGGCGGCAGCCTACCCGAATTCATCTGGACCAGTATCCTGGAACAGCCGTCCATCCTGATTCCCTATGCCAACCCGGATGAAGCCAACCACGCGCCCAACGAAAATCTGGATCTGTCCCTCTTCCAAAAGGGAATCCACACCACAGCGGAGGTATTGCACGCCCTGGCTTCTCAAAAATAGCGTATCAAACTCACCTCACGATAAAAACGCTGCAGATTCCACGGTCCATGGTCCGTGGACTGCAGCGTATTATAATGGATGGATCATCTTTTCCTGGGCTTCGATTGAACTTCGATTGGACCTCTACTGAACGACGCGATTCATGATCTGGGTCACCATGTACGGTCCTACGCAGGGGAAATTCACGATGAAATTACCGGTGGTTTCATCGTATTCCTTCATCTCCAGCACGTAGTACGTCTTCTTCACCGGATCACATTGAATGATCCGGAACGCTTCCTTCTTACCGGAGCGCATCACCTCATCGCCGGAGATGGACACTTGAATCTGTCCGTTCTCTAAAACGACAGCCTGGCCGTCCACGACGAGCTGATCTCCTACGGTCACCCTCTTTCCGCTGACCGCATACTTGAAATCACGGAAATACGTCAGCTGATCCAGAGAATCCAGGTCGAAGGATCCTTCCTGCTTCAGCTCCCGAATGATATCGGCCACAGTGGGAATATCGTCTACCACGGGCGTCCCGTTTTCAGCCACGCCGGTCACGGCGCTGGCCGCCATGCCGATGACTTTGGACAGCGGTGTTTCCTGCAGTTCACCCGCCTCGTCCGCAATCATGTATTCTTCGCTGTTTGCCCGATCCGTATAGACGTCTGTCCGGGAGAGAACGGCAGCCGCATTGGTTCCGTCCGTGCTATCTTCGGCAACAGCGGATTCCACTTCTCCCTGCAGGCCGGCGATGCTGGGAGAGGCAAATACCTGTAGAAAGCTGCCGGCCATCAGAATCGCCACAGCAACGGCCGCCGCCAACACTTTATAATCCATGCGTTTCATCTATTCCGCCTCCGTTCCTTCTTCCAGATAGAACAATTCCAGAATGGTCTCAATCTGTCTGTCCTGATCCAGATGTACCTCATCGTACTGACCGTTCTTTACGTTTTGTCCCGACATCCGATAGATGTGATCCCCGGAGAACTCCAGTCCAGAAAGAAGCGAAGTCAGGCTCAGGTACTGGTTTTTGGCAATGCTGGTGTACATGTGCGGCGACAGAGCCTGGATCTTCGTCCACACGCCCTCCGGGTCCTCCGCCGCGCCCGCCATAAACCGTTCCATGCGGCCCACGTTGGAGAAGGGCAGCCCGATATCCCGGTAACGCAGGTAGTCGGAAACGTTGGAATCGTCCAGCGTCACGGTTGTCCCGGCCGTAAGCTCCGGATACAGCAAAACCAGATCGTCGTTGGTCACGGTTACCGTCACGCCGCCCACCATATCGTTGATCTCCTTCAGGCAGCTCTCATTGGTCACCACGTACTCGTGGATGGGAACGCCTCCCAATATCCGCGACACCGCAGCCGTCAGATTGTCACAGCTGGCTTTTCCCCCGTCGCCGTAGGTAAACGCATAACCGATCTGCGTTTCGTATTGATCGCGATAATTTCCGTTCATTGTATAGCGGTCCACGGCGGCCAGAGTATCCCGGCTGATGGTCAGCAACTTCACGTCCTTATGGTAATCGTCCAGCACGGCGACGCAGATGGTATCGGCTCGCGGAGCGATGGAATAGCGGTTCGACGTGGTCAGCTCTCCGCCGGAATCGATTCCGGCATACAGCACTGTGGTGATTCTGGAATTGTAGTCGTATTCCTTTCCGTCGTAGGAAACGTGCAGATAATTATCCTGCATCTCTTCCAACGCTTCTCCGGACGTGATCTCCGTCTTGCTCTGCCGTTGCTGATCCCGAAGGACGAACAGACAAAAGCAGAACAGAAGTAAAATCAGGATCGCCGCCAGGACGTATTGTTTCTTCGTTTTCATTCCGTCTTACCCTTCTGCGTTTCCTTGGTGTCTCTGTTTTCCTGAACCTCTTTGGCGTAGGTCCCATAACCGTAACCGTAGCGCCCGTACCGACCGTAGCCGTATTTTCTGTACGCGCCGTAAGTGCCATTGGGAGAAATTCGATTCAGAACCACGCCGAGGATCTTTGCTCCGGCATATTCCAGCTGCTCCTTGGCGCGGATGGCGTCCCTGCGGTCCGTCCCGGCGCTTTCCACCACCAGAATCGTGGTATCGCACTGCTTGGCGATGATAGCTGCGTCGATGACGATGTTGATCGGCGGTGTATCCACCACCACGTAATCGTATTGTTTTTTGACTGCGGCGATCAGCTCTGAAAACAGATTCCCGGAGAGGAGTTCACTGGGATTGGGTGCAAAGGATCCGGAAAAGATCATATCCAGATCGGCATCGTTGGTGGGATAGATCAACTCCTCCAGCGTCAGCTTTCCGCAGAGGTACTCGCTGAGTCCCACGGTTTTTTCTATGATATGATAGCGCTTTTTCACTTTGGAATTTCGGATATCACAGTCCAGATACAACGTCCTTTTCCCCAGCGCTGCCAAGCTCACGGCAAGGCGGAATGCCATGGAGGATTTCCCTTCATTGGCTCTGGCGCTGGTAACGCCGATGACCGATACGTCATATCCGGCCATCTGAATGTTTCCCCGCAGGGTGTTGATGGATTCTCTGGCCCGAAATTCCAGAGACTTCATTCGAAATGCGATCCTCTCCCTGGTCATTTCCGTCCTATCCTTCCTCTTTTTTCCTTTTCGGGCATCCCTACATCATCCTCGTTGTATTCTGGAACAGAAGCGATTACCGTCAGGCCCAGATATTTTGCCACGTCTTCTTCCGTCTTGATCGTCTGATCCATCAATACCAGGAAGCATACCGCGGCGCAGATCAGGATTCCGCCAACGGCGGCTCCCAGGGCGACGCACTTCGCCAGGCTGACTTTCAGTTCCACCACTGCATCGGACTCCGCATAATCGATGACCGAAGGATAGTCGCTTCCGACGATCCGGTAGATCTGGTCAATGCCATGCTTCAGCAGGCAGTTGGCGATCTTCAGCGACACCACCGGATCTGACGTTTCCACGTAGATCTTGAGAATGTGAGAATCCTTAGGATTGACGATGGAAATCAGCTTCGACAGTTCCTGGTAGGTGACGTCCAGCTTCAATTCGGAGATCACTCGCTTCAGAACGCTGCGGCTGCGGATGATTTCTTCATAGTCCACCGCCAGTTCTGCATTGAGCTGAACGTCCTGAATGCTGATCACGGTATTGGTGTTGGTGATATAGATCTCCGCATTTGCCTGATAGGTGGGCTTGATCAGAAACATATTGTACATTCCCGCAATGGCACCGCCCAAGATCATGGCGATCACCAGTATCTTCCAATGATGAAGGATCGCGAAGAACAGCTCCATCAAATCGATGGTGTCCTCCATTTCTTCCAGTGTCCCTGACACCCTTTCCCTTGTATCGCTCGTTTCCATAGTTTTTGCTCTTTCTATTATTCAATCACTATATGTTATTATTTTGCATTTATACAATAACGTTACACATACTATCATTTATTATAGCGTAGAGAGCGTAACAAAAACGTAACAAAGAGACGCTGATCTGTTGGTTTCAGCTGAATTGGAATCCGAAGTTCCAGTTTGCAAAAGTAAATTCCTGCTCCGTATATTTCTTGCAAGAGTAAATTCCAGATAGGCGATATGGGGGGCAAAAATCGGAAGTTACGATTTCAAAGTGGAACTTACAAAACCAAATAGATTGAAATAAATGCAAATGTGATGAATGGATTGTCCCTGCTGAAGTTTACAGCCGTGTCTCTCCATACAGCCATTGCAGACATACGGAGGCTTGCGGATGTGCAGGCAATGCTTCTCCTCAAAATCAGGGCAGGTCTTGTAGCAGCCTTCATCACAAGTACGACAGTTCTGACTGTACTTCTTGCTACAAGGTTTGCAGACATCTCTGTTATGAGTACAGGTCTTTCGGTGCAGACAAGGATTGAATGATCCCTTTGCTTCGAACTTGAGGTGATTTTTGACCTCCTTCGCAATCGTAGAGGGGTCCTTCCCCAAGATCAGTCCGATTGCCTTAAAAGAAAGATGAACTGCGAGAGATGATTGAATCGTTAACCTATCATCATAGGTTAAATGAGCGTTTTTAGTCATAGTGATAGTTCCTTTTTTAATTACGGACTTAGATACGCCATCCACCCTCTGCTGCAGGATAAGATGATACAACAAGGGGCTCCACCCCTTAACCCCGGAGTTTATCGCTTTGGGGTTCAGAAGGGACAAAAAGAGCAACACCAAGTGCTGCTCCTTCAAACAAGTAACAATAATTATGGCTGGTATCAATACCATGCAGGGATATTTGGAGAAGTTACTTCCACCCACTATCCTTGCGATAGTAAGTTCCAGCCAGAGGTATAGGGCAACTGGAATTTAGTTTTCCAATTGACCTTCATCAGCGATTTCGATTCGATTTCTATTATTTCCGAGTCCCCCAGCCCCTCAGGAATCAAAACTGCGTCGGTACGCGCTGAATCATCAGCGCACCGGCGATCCCTACCACGATCCCGGCAATCACGCCGCTGACCATCAATACCGGCAGATAATAGATCAGCTGCGCCGTTTCCGTAACGAAACAGGCCATCAGAACCTGGCCCACATTGTGGAGAACGGCTCCCGTCACGCTGACTGCCATGGTGGAAAACCACCCTGTCTTCTTCAGAAGCACCATGCCGCAGAAGCTGAGCACCGCCCCCGCCAGGCTGTAAAGGATGCTGACAAGAGAACCGAATAATAAGCCCACCAGGACTACCCGGATCAGGCTGACCGCGCCGGCCTCTTTCGCCCCCACCTTGTACAGCAGAAATACGATCACAATATTCGTCAGACCGACCTTTACGCCGGGAACGGCCACAAACGCCGGAATCTGGCTCTCGATGAAGGACAGGATCATGGCCAGGGCCATAGACAGAGCCAGAAATGAAATTTTGGAAGCCTTCACGCTATTCTTCCCCTCCTTCTGCAGCGTTAGATGATAAGGTCAACGGAATCGTCGCCTCCGGTGACCGTTACGGTCAGCTTGTTGGGCAGGCAGGTGATGACTTCTCCCGTTCGGTGGATCTTTCCCTGATGGACACAGAGCTTATCGGGGCAATCGGCCTCCGACAGCCAGGCCTCGCCGCCTTCAATGTGGAGGATGTTGGTTCCGCCGTTGAGAGAATAGACGCCGGTCTTGTTCAGAGATATTTCCTCCGTGATCTGACCGTCCACACGAACGATCACCGATGCTCCTGCCTCTGCAGTCCACCGGACTGCAATCAACATCACAAGGGCGGCCAGCAGGATGCCGCCGATGAGAATCAGATCTCGTTTTTTGATCAAATCCAATACTCCTATGGTTCGCAAAGCAGAACCGGGACATCCCGCCAAATCGGCGGAAAGCCCCGGCATTATAGTATTATTTTATCATGTATCGCACGCCCTATCAATCCTTTTTCCCCGCAGAGAAGCCTCATCGTCAGGATAGCGCCTCATCACTTCCATAAATTCGTCGAAATGGTCATCGAACAGTTTTACCAACTTCGGATCAAACTGGCGGCCCGCCTGGGACAGGATCTCCGACCGAGCCCATTCCGGATCCCAGGCCGCCTTGTAGCATCGCCGGCTCACCAGGGCATCGAACACATCGGCGATAGCCACGCATCTGGCATACAGATCGATATTCTCTCCGCTGCGGTGTTCTTCATATCCCGTTCCGTCGAACCGCTCGTGGTGTTCGTGGGCGATCCGGGCCGCGATCTGCATGATTTCACCGGGCGAGTTTTTCAGAAGGCGATAACCGTAGTCCACGTGTTTTTTCACCTCGGCAAATTCCTCCTCCGTCAGCGATGTCGGTTTGTGGAGGATATCCTGCGGTACGCCAATCTTCCCTACGTCGTGCATCATGCTTGCTATGCTGACCTTCCAGCTCTCCTCCTCGGACAGTCCCAGAGCCTGGCAGAAGACCTCCGTATAAGCCGCCACCCGCTTGACGTGCTGTCCCGTCTCCTGACTCTGGGCTTTCAGAATTTCCGCCAAGGAGCTGACCAATGTCTGCTGATCTTCGTACAGTTCTCTGTTCTTCTGAATCAGAGAAAGAATCAGGCGTTGCATCTTTTTGGTGACGCTGAGACAGATGACGGAGATGGCAAGCAGATCGATGACCCGAGGAATCACGCCGTAGACAAGGACGCCATGCAGCGTAACCAACGGCTCATCCGGTACAATTTTCAGAAAAAAGGCCGTCAGATGGCTGATCAACATGACAGGGATGCTCAGGATCGTCGTATACAGTACGCTTTTCCGGTCGCAGTACAGACAGGAAATCACCACCGGAAACACCAGCATGATGATCACGTGATAGGATAGCACGGCATACAGAATCCCTGCCATGGCCACCACCAGCGTCAGCCGAAATATCGGGTCATCTTCGTGCGCAGGTGGAGAAAGTTGTAGAGAATCGTCGGCACAAACAGCACCGCGATGGACACGATCAACACAGGATAAATCACGTCGCCAATTTTAAACAGACCCGTTACATTCAAAATGCCGATGACAGCCATCAGCACCATCATGACCCGACAGATCGCCGACATGCGTCGGTCTGCGTCCTTATCAAAATCGTCAACCAAGCGCTGCGTAAATTTCATTTTTTCTCTTTCATCTGTTGTCACTCATCAAAAACGAATCAATTTATTTCAGTTTAACAAATTGAACATCAGATGCAAAGTCCTTCCGTACAAAATTATTTTACGCAAACTACATTTTTCCCGTACATAAAAATCGCCCATACCATCCGGTTCGGACTGCTGCCGCTATAGAGGCAGGGATGGCACAGGCGATTTTTTTTATATGTTCAGTTCTTCGTCGGTAATCTCACCCTTAGCAACGATGTTAGTAGGTCCGGCGAGGTATAGGTTTTTGATATCCGTTCCGTCCCGGTCCACGTCCACCACCAGCTGTCCGCCTTCCACGTCCACACGGATGCCGCAGCCGGACACCTGGCCCTTCAATGTCAGAACCGTGACCATGGAGCCGGTCCCCGTTCCGCAGGCGTAGGTAAAATCCTCTACGCCCCGTTCGTAGGTCCGCTCGAAGATGTGATCCGGACCGATGATTTCGTAGAAGTTGACGTTGGCTCCTTTGGGAAAGCCTTCGTAATTCCGTATTCTCCGTCCGATTTCGAACAGATCCGCCAGCGGATACTCCCGGAGATGATCGATAGAAACGGCACAGTGCGGAATTCCCGGATCTCCCAGTTCCAGATAGGAACAGAGGTAGGTGGTTCCGTCCACCTCTACCGGTACGTCAAAGCGAATGTGGTTGGGATCGTTTAAGCGGATCCGATAATTTCGCCGGTCGACCCGCTGTCCGATGACGATGCCCGCAGTGGTTTCCACCCGCTGCGTCTCTCCGGCCAGACCGTTTTCGTATCCATAACGGCTGATGCATCGGGCACCGTTGCCGCACATCTCGCCCATGCTTCCGTCCCGATTGAAGAAGATCATCCGATAGTCGGCCTCAACGCCCTCCGACGGACGGTCCACCACCATGAGACCATCGGCCCCGATAGAAAGATGGCGCTCGCATACCGTTCGGGCAATGCTCGGAAACGCCTCGATCGGAAGCTTCTCCTCCATGTTGTTCAGTATGACAAAATCATTTCCCGTTCCGTTCATCTTCCAGAATTTCATCGTCATTCTCCTTTTTTATGCCGCAAAAGAGCCAGTGTATTCTCCACCTGAAGTGCTACGCCTACCATGAGGCAGTCCTCGTCAATGGTGAAACGGGAATTGTGCAGATCCACCTGCTTTTCCGTTCCCGGAGTTCTGCATCCCAGATGGAAGAAACAAGAGGGTCGTTCCAGGGTGAAGTAGGCGAAATCCTCCGTTCCCAGCTCCGGTCGATCTTCATAGAACACGTTTTCCTCTCCGACGACTCGCTGTGCCACATCGGCTACGACATCGAACACCGCATCATCGTTGATGGTAGGTCCGTAGCTCGGTATCATGTTTACCTCAACCGAAGCGTCCAACCCCTTTCCCACCGATTCCGCGATTTCTCTGACGCGTCCGGTAACAAAGGCCCGCTGCTTCAGATCCAGCGTGCGGATGATGCCGTTCAGCTCCGTTCGGTCGGCGATCTGGTTTCGCACCGTTCCACCCTGAATTTTTCCGATGGTGACGATGGTCGATTCAAAGGGAGATACTCTGCGGCTGATGACGCTCTGCAGAGCATTAACGATATTGGCGGCAACCACGATGGTATCCAGACCTTCATCGGGATGGGCGCCGTGAGCACCCTTGCCGCGGATCACGATATCGAACATATCGGAGGCCGCGTACATCTTTCCGCGACGCAGTCCCACCTGACCCACTTCGAAAGCCGGGTTGATATGCAGTCCCAAAACGTAATCCACATGGGGGTTTTCCAGACAGCCGGCCTCGATCATGCGCTGAGCGCCGCCGATGGATTCCTCCGCCGGCTGGAAAAAGAATTTTACCGTACCGTTCAGTTCGTTGCGCATTCCGGACAGCACCTCAGCCGCGCCCAATAGAATCGTCGTGTGGGCATCGTGGCCGCAGGCGTGCATGACACCGGGGTTTTGCGAAGCGAATTCTAGACCCGTTTCTTCCTGAATGGGAAGCGCATCGATATCGGCGCGCAGACCCACCACCGGGCCGTCTCCCTTTCCCTGCAGCGTACCAACCACGCTGCAGCCGTCCAACAGGACTTCACAGGGAATCTCCAGCTCCTCCAGCCGCTTTGCGATGAAGGCCGCCGTCGGTTCTTCATGACAGGAAAGGCTCGGATGTTGATGAATCGTTCTTCGAGTGGAGATCAGCTTCTGTTTCAGCGCTCCATCCTTCGTCCATTCGTTCTGCTTCATAAGTATAGTCTCACCTTTCTCTTTGAAAAAAGCTGCCGGAACGGTGGTTCCGGCAGCCTGTTTCCGTTAACGCTACATTAAAATTATACTCTTTACGCCGGGAAGATAAAAGAGGCAACTCCCAGGAAAATCATCTGCATTACATACAGGATTCCGGCCAGCGGCAGGAACCACTTCCACCACTTCTGAAGGGGAATACCTCCGATACCGCAGACGATAACGCAGCCGCCGGTGGGCCATACCAGGTTGGACAGACCGTCACCGAACTGGAATGCCAGGCAGGAAACCTGACGGGATACACCGATGATGTCTCCCAGAGGAGCCATGATGGGCATGGTAGCCGCAGCCTGACCAGAACCGGAAGAGATCGGGAAGTTGATCAGCGTCTGAACGAGCAGCATAACCTGTGCGGAAATCAACGCCGGAACGCCTCTCAGCAGATTGGACAGACCGAAGATCAGAGTATCCTTGATCAGAGCCGCTTCCATAACTACGATGATACCCTTAGCTAAACCGGTCAGAACAGCGCCCCAGAATACGGACTTGGCACCGGTCACCAGCGCGTCTACATATTCATCGGCAGACCATCCGGAGATCAGAGCAGCCACGATGGACATGATGTAGAACAGGCCGCACAGCTGTGCATAGCCCCAGCCCCACTGGGTCATTCCCAGAGCCAGGAAGACCAGAACTACCAGAACGTCCACAACGATCAGCGCAGCTCTCGTATCGAACTTGAATTCCTCCAGCGCTTCTCTGTCGAAGGCGTGGGGATTGGCGTCGCCGTAAACGATGGAATTGGTCGGATCTGCTTTTACCTTCTTACCGTATCTCAGAACGTAGATGCAGCAAACTAACATGAAGGCCACCAGGCAAACTACGCGGAATGCGCCGCCGGAGTACAGGGGAACGCCAGCGATGGACTGGGCAACCGCTACGGTGTAAGGATTCAGGGTCGCGCCCATGAAGCCGATGTATTCGCCCAAAACGATGATGGCAAAGCCGAACATGGCGTCGTAGCCCATGGCCACACCCAGACCGATGATCAGAGGGATAAAGCCGTAGAACTC
>JAGATO010000333.1 GCA_017621195.1 Bacillota bacterium
ACCGTGCATGTGATTATCTACGCCCTCTACCGCACATCCAAAAGCCACACCGTTGGGAACGCTGTGAACGTAGGTCCCGCCGCCGATGGCGATGCAGTACCCCGGCTTTCCCATGCCGCTTTCATAGCTTGCCAGCAGCGCCTGAACAAGGGGACTGTCCTCCGGTACGTAGTGGGACTTTGCCCTGGTTGAGGTGTAATGGAATCCCTCTTTTTTCAGAATCTCTCCCGCGACGCTCAGGTTCTCGTCATTGGCGCAGAGCGGCGTTCTGGAATCGAAGGACGCACTGAGAACGCCGTTCTCATATCGGATCAGATCCAGACTGCAGGTGATGTTACCCGACATCTCGTCCGCCATGAACAGTCCGACGGCTCTCCCTTCCCGGTCTCCGTGGGGGAATAAGCGGTGCAGACTCCGTATCCTTTCCGCCAGCGGACTGGACGCCACAGGAAGGGCGGACAACAGTTCCAGCATAGCTGTCACGGCGTTGTTTCCACCCTCCGGCGTAGAGGCGTGGGCGGAAACGCCACAGACTGTCAACTCCAACGTTCCGTCCTCCCGTTCCTCATGACGCACCTGAGTCCCCGTGGACTGTTCCACCGCCTTCGCCAAAGGAGCTACCTGCGCCCAATCCATGGACCGCACCATCGCGGTGCAGACTGCCGGAACCACATTCAGTGCGATTCCACCCTGAATCTCCCGAATCGCTTCGCTCCCCGGTTCGGGAATATCTGCCGTAACAACGCCCTTCAGCCTGCCTTTTTCGATGTTGATCACCGGGAAGTCTCCGTCGGGGCTGAAGGTCATAGGCGCAAAGCCCGCCTTTCCAAAGTAATACTCCATATCGCTTCCGCCCCGTTCTTCATTGCAGCCCACCACCAGGCGAACACCTTCATCCAGCTGCCATCCCAGATCCCGGATGGCCCTCATGGCATACAGCGCCGCCAATGCCGGTCCCTTATCATCGGCTGTTCCGCGACCGTACAGTCGGCCGTCCACCTCCTTCATATCGAAGGGCGTTGTCTTCGTCCAACCGTCTCCCGCAGGGACCACATCCAGATGTGCTACGATATCAAGAGCGCGGTCAGACCTCTCCTCAGAGGAGATCACGCCCACCTGATAGTCCCAATTTTCCGCAGGGAAGCCATATCCTCTGGCGATGTCTAAAAATGTATCCAGAGCATCCGCCGGGCCGTCTCCGTAAGGCTTTCCCTCCCGTTCCGTGCCATACGTACTGTCTATGGCCACCAACGTCTTCAGATCACGCTGAAATTCCTGCCAGTGCTGTTGGATGTATTCTTCCAGTTGTTTGATTCTGTCCATCTTATGTCTACGCCTCTCTTCATTACACTTTTCTGCTACGCTTTTCTCTTTGCGGCCTCTTCTCTTTCCTTGCAGATATCCAACCACTGTGGAATCCGCTTCATGATCTCCACCATGTTCTTCAAGTTCTGAGGAATATCGATGTTCTGCGGGCAGATTTTCCTGCACTTTCCGCATCCGATGCACGCCGAGGGCTTTTTATCCTCCGGCAAAAATTGGATAGGCATCACCGCGTTGACGTTGGGCAGGATGCGGATCTCGTTATACGCCGCCAGCAGCGTAGGAATATCCAGACCCATGGGACAGCCATCGCAGCAGTAACGGCAGGCCGTGCAGGGAACGGAGTCCTTCATTTCGTCGGCGATGGCCAGGATCGCTTCCAGTTCCTGAGGGTTCAGAGACTTTTCCTCTTCATAAGTGGCGATGTTATCCACCATCTGCTCCATGTTGGACATGCCGCTGAGTACCATCTTCACGTTGGGCAGTCCCTGCAGAAAGCGCAGCGCCCAGGCAACCGGCGCTTCGTCAGTCCGCAGCGCCTCAAGCTTCGCCGCCGCTTCCTCCCCCAGGGTGGCAAGCTTGCCGCCGCGAATGGGCTCCATGACCCAGACGGGAATGTTGCGCTCGGTGAGAAGCTCGTACTTTTCCCTGGCCTCCTGCAGCGTCCAGTCCAGATAATTCAGCTGGATCTGACAGAACTCCATGTCATCTCCGCAGATGTCCAAAAATTGCCTCAGCGTATCGACCCGGGCATGGCTGGAAAATCCCAGATGTTTGATGCGCCCCAGCTTCTTCTGCTCTTTGAAGTACTCGAGAATTCCCCACTGCGGATCCAGATACACGTCCATGGAATTTTCGTACACATTGTGGAGCAGGTAGAAATCGAAGTAGTCCACGCCGCACTTTTCCAGCTGTTCTTCAAAGACCGCAGCCGGATCGTAGACTTCAGCTACCTGGTGGCCCGGATATTTGTCCGCCAGATAGAAGGAATCTCTCGGATACTTCTTCAGTGCCCGACCGATGACCCGTTCGGAATTGCCTCCGTGATAGGGATAGGCCGTATCAAAATAGTTGATGCCGTGTTCCATGGCGTAATCGGTCATGGCGTATACCTGCGGTTCATCGATGGAACCGTCCTCCAGCAACGGCAGCCGCATGGTGCCAAAGCCCAGCCGCGACAGTTGGATGTCCTGAAATTCGTTATAGATCATATTCTCTCTCCTGTAATTCCGAAAACGATACGTTACGTCCATTGTATCATACATTCTTCCGGAAGGAAACGAAAAGAGAACCTCAGGTCCGGGGACTTGAGGTTCTCTCTGTAGCGTTTCAATGTTTATGGAACGATTTATTTTTCGTACAGATCCTTCAGCTTCATCAGGTGATCGTAACGATCCTTGGCAGCTGCTTCGTTTCTGGCGAACAGTTCTTCTGCTCTTTCGGGGAATTCGCGAGTCAGACGAGCGTAACGAGCTTCGATCATCAGGAATTCACGATACCCGCCTGCAGGTTCCTTGCTGTCCAGAGTGAACGGATTCTTGCCTTCTGCTGCAGCAGCAGGATTGAAGCGGAACATGTTCCAGTAACCGCAGTCTACGGCTCTCTTCATTTCCTTCTGGCAGTTGGTCATGCCGCCCTTGATGGAGTGCATTTCGCAGGGAGCAT
>JAGATO010000334.1 GCA_017621195.1 Bacillota bacterium
GTTCATGGACAGGATCTTAACGTTGATCTTGTCGCCGATGGACAGAGCTTCCTGCGGGTGCTTCAGCTTACCCCAGGAGATTTCGGAGATGTGGAGCAGTCCATCCAGACCGCCGATATCTACGAAAGCACCGTAGTCGGTAAATCTCATAACAACGCCCTCTACAACGTCGCCAACGGACAGCTTGTCCCAGATTTCAGCGATCTTCTTGGCCTTTTCTTCAGCCAGGAACGCCTTGTGGGAGAAGACAGCCTTATTTCTCTTCTGGTCTACACGGCTAACCTTAACCGGCAGAACCTTACCAATGAATTCATCAGCCTTTTCGACGAAGTGATCAGACAGCTGGGACATGGGAATGAAGCCGGATACTTCCTTATAAGTAGCAATCACGCCACCCTTTACTTCCTTGACGATCTTAACATTCACTACTTCTTTATCATCTAAAGCTGCGTTAATTTCGTCCCAGTGTTCATTTACCTGGAGCTTCTTCTTGGACAGCAGGATGTTTCCGTCGCCGTCGTCGGTCTTGATGACCTTGGCCTGGATTTCATCGCCTTCCTTGAACAGCTCGGTCAGCTGACCGTCCTGTTCCAGAGCCATTTCTTCCTTGGGAATCACGCCGTCCTTCTTGCAACCTAAGTTAACAACTACGTAGTCGTTGGTTACATGAACAATTTCACCAGTTACAATTTCGCCTCTGCCCGGAAGTCTTAAGGACTTTTCGATTTCGTCCATCATGGCTTCCATTTCATTCATTTCTTCGACCTGTTCCAGGTCCTTAGTGATAGCTTCACTCATAGCAGCAATAACCTCCTTAATTATGCGTTCAGGTGTGGATGCACCCGCCGCAACACCTATTTTACAACATTTTTCGACCTCTTTCAATGGTAAATCCTCAAGAAATTCAAGAAAATAGGTGCTTTCACAATACTTTTTTGAGATCTCGTACAATTTTTTTGTGTTTGAGCTATCTTTTCCGCCGATCACCACCATCAGGTCCGACTGAGAAGCCAGTTTTTTACAGGCATTCTGTCGCTCCGATGTGGCGTTGCAGATGGTATTGTGTATCTTCAAAATCGTATTGTTCTTCTTCAGTTCTTCCACAACGCTGTCCAACAGCTCCCGGCGAATGGTGGTCTGGCAGACGATCACCAGCTCCCTGCCGCTGATTTCCGCGGCCTGATCCGTCGTCTGAACCACCAGCGCACGGTCGTCGGTCCAGCCCCGGATTCCCTTCACCTCCGGGTGGTTGGGATCGCCCACGATGACCACGGTATGGCCCTCTTCCGCCGCATCCTCCGCCAGCTTCTGCACCCGCTGCACGAAGGGACAGGTGGCGTCGATGATCTCCAGCTTTCGCTCCTCTGCCGTCTCGTAAAAGGCCTTTGGCTCTCCGTGAGCCCGGACGATGACGATGGAGCCTTCCTCCGCTTCCTCAGGCGAAGAGATCACTCCCACGCCCTGTTCCAAAAGCTCGTCGGTCACCAGCCGATTGTGAATCAGCGAGCCGCAGGTATTGATCTTTCGCCCGCTGCCGCCGTAGGCGATTGCCGCCTCTTCGGCCTTCTTCAGCGCCTGGCCCACGCCGAAGCAGAATCCGGCGTGCTCCGCCAGTGTGATCGTTGCGATCTGTCCGTCTTTTCTTTGTAATCTTACCGTTTCTTTTTCCATAAGTACTCCAGATAGTTTTTGAATGCCCCTTCTTTTCCGTGGTCCGTGGGATGGTAATACTGAACACCCTGGCGATACAGGTCGTCCGGCAGGTACTGCTGCTCCACGAAGCCTCCCTCGTAATTGTGGGGATATTTATATTCCAGACCGCGTCCCTGCTGCTTCGCTCCGGCATAGTGAGCGTCCTTCAGGTGCGCAGGTACGTCGTCGATCCGCTTCTTCTTCACATCGGCCATGGCCTCGCCGATCCCCGTGATCACGGAATTGCTCTTGGGCGAGGATGCCA
>JAGATO010000335.1 GCA_017621195.1 Bacillota bacterium
CAAGTCGGAATCCAGCGCCAGATCCTCTTCCCTCACCGCCCGTTCCAATGCGGGCTCATCCAGTATGAGGCGAATGGCCCAGGGCGGGAATTTCACCGGCAGGGGCGGCTCTTCCAGAAGGACGAAAGCCGCGTCATAGGGCGGCCGCCGTTCGGGATAGAAGCCCATGCCGTCGGTAAAGTAGATCAGTCCACGGAGGCTGGTAAACGCTCCTTCTTTCTGCAGCTGAGCCACTCTGGCGAAGGCTGGTCGAAAATCGGTGGCGCTGCCGCCGCTGAGCTCGAACTGATCCATGTACTGCTTCAATTCTTCCAGATCGTGAATGGCCGTTTCCTTTCGCACCTGGTTGTCGCACTGGATGATGTAGATGTTCACCTTTCGCGTGAAGGTCTCGGTGGAGCGAAGGATGGAGTAAGTGCAGGTCAGAAACTGCCTTACCAGCTCACCGTTGGTGGACATGGACGTGTCGATGACGATGACGAAATCCTGAATCCGCTTTTCTTCCTTCGTCTCCGGATATTCCACCAGCGGCATGTTTCCGTACAACCGCAGTCCGTAGCTGTAGTAGCTGTAGTCGAAGCTGTCGCCGTCCACCGCCATGACTTCCCGAGGCACGGCAAACCTTCGGAGAAAGGCGCGGTAGTCCACGTCATCCCGGGTGGCCACCTTTACCTGCTCCAGGATCGTTTCGCCGCCTACGGCGTTGCCGCCCAGACCGGTCTCCATGGCGGTCTGGCTCTTCTCCGCCTTGTCCTTCCACTGTTCGTCCTGCCGCTGGGATTTCTCCTGATTCTCCTTTTCCGGCGGCGCCCACAGACCGTGATCGTCCACCAGAAATACCCTCTGCAGCTGGGCCAGCTGATACTCCGGATATCGCTGCTTCAGCAGATACCGGTAAATTCCTTCGGCGGTGAGTACCGGCATCTCCGCCCGGCACTGGCCGTAGAATTTCTGTTTCGCCGGAGACAGGCCGTCCTCCAGACAGGGATAGTGGAGCTGATCCAGGATGCTTTCCACCGCCGCATCGCAGGCCAGATCCCACAGTTCCGAAACCCTATCGTATTTTTTATGAAGGTGGCGCAGCATACAGTGCAGAATCACGTGCAGGTAGGCCCGGTTTGTGACCACCCGGCCCCGCAGATACCGCTCCGCCAGAAAGCTGCCATTGTAGTACAGCGTCTCTCCGTCGGTGGCTAGAGACAGGGTCACATCCTCTCCCGGGCGAAAGGACAGGCCGCACAGTACCACATCCAGATATGGCAGGTTCAGGTATAGCTCGTTTCGCGCCGCACACAGGATCTGCTCTCCCACGCCGTTCATGGAATTTTCTCGTTGGGTCATCATTCTCTCTCCCATTACAAATCAAAGCTGCGATCCAGACCGTGGGGCGTTTGAGGCCGCCGGTGTTCCAACAGCAGAGCCAGTGCCTCGGTGTTGTGATCCTGGCGGGCGCGGTCGCAGGCCTTGTGCAGCGCCTCTTCCTCCGGCCTCATCCGTTCCAGAAAGAAAGCCAGTCCCCGTTGATCCCTACGGCTCAGAAGCCACAGCAGCCCTTCTTCTTTATGCTCCGCCAGATAACTCTCGTACTGTTCTTCGGCCCAGTCTGCCAGGTCCGAAGGATAGCGCAGCCGCGTCCACGCCATGCGCAGGGCAGTATCCTCCTCGTGGGCTTCTTTGAGAAAGGCGCCCCACAATGCGTCGTAATCCCGCAGAGACAGCTGCTTCGCCTTGAACACGTGGTGATAGGGATGGCCGCTGCCGTAGATCTTATAGTCGAAGTGATGGGCCGGGCAGTTTTCTTCGTATTCTTCGATATAATCAGGAAAGATCAACCGGGTCTCGGTCCCGTCCAGCTGGCGTATGGTCACGTCCAGCTCGTCGTGAATCTCGTCGCAGAGAAAGGCCAGGCTCTCACCGTCCCGGTCATCGACTCTGGTCACGAAAAAAACGTGCAAGCTGCGGCAGTTCATCAGGCTTCCGCCGCCCCACCGTCGAATTCCGTCGTGAAACCGCAGCACCTGAAGATCCCTGCAGCCGTACAAGCCGTAGTCCTGCACTTCCACCAGAGGTCCCGGCAGGGTCAGGTCCTCCAGACGGCGATTGTCCCAATCGCCGTCTTCCCGTCCGCAGGTCAGTCGCACCTCTTCTCCGGCCACAGAGGCTCCGTGAGGCGCCAGGGCGTGATCTCCCAGCACGGTTACCGGCAAGCCCCAGAGTTCATCGGGCAGCACCGCTTTTCGGTCGCAGGTCACCGCCCGCAGGATGGCGATGTGCTCCTCTTCCCTTCGTACCGTCAGTTTCCAATTCGACAGACTGCTGATGTATTCCATGGTGTTCCTTCTTTCTTTCGTACTGACTTAAAATTATACCACAGTTTTCGTTTCCGGAAAAGGAATTCCGTGCGCGGACAGTGGTCCTGCGATCGAGCCTGTATTTTTCTTACCTGGATGGATATCATAAAATAGGAATTCGTTCTCGGGACTTGATTTTTTCAAAAGATCCGAGTAAAATAAAGTTAGATTTTAGATTTCTCGAAACGAGGTGTTTTTATTGTATATTGAGCGACACTTGGAAGAGCAGATTCTGAACGCTTCACAGTATTATCCTGTTGTCATGGTCTGCGGTCAGCGGCAGGTCGGTAAATCAACCATGCTGAACCACATCCGTGAGCCGGAGCGACACTATGTCACTCTGGATGACGGCAACGCCCGTCGTCTGGCCTCTACTGACCCTGCGCTTTTCTTCGAGACTTACGGATACCCGCTTCTTATTGATGAGTTTCAGCGTGTTCCGTCCATCC
>JAGATO010000336.1 GCA_017621195.1 Bacillota bacterium
CTGTTCATCACCGCCTTTGAGGGTGTTCTGGATCTGGTCACGGGAGAGTTTCGCTTTGTAAACGCGGGCCACGAACCGCCCTTCCTTGGAAGACAGGGGAAGAACTATGAAAGCTATCAGATCCGTCCCGGCTTCGTTCTGGCCGGTATGGAGGATATGCGGTATCGGGAAGGAAGCTTACAGCTGAATCCCGGCGATCGAGTCTTCCTCTTTACTGACGGCGTGACGGAGGCCACCGATGGAAAGAATGAACTGTACGGCAGCGAACGTCTCAATGGCGTCCTGAATCGGAACGCGCAGGCGGATCCGGAAGCTCTTTTGAAGGCCGTCAAGGCGGATGTGAACTGCTTCGTCGGGGATGCGCCGCAGTTTGACGACCTGACGATGCTGTGCCTGGAATACCGCGGATAGAACATACAATGGAGGAACGGACATGGGACAGACGATATTTCGAAAAACAAGCATGGATCGGCTCAAATCGCCGGAGCAGCTCAACGAATACATACGGGTAGCCAGCCCCAGCGTATGGCTCATTCTGGGGGCAGTAGTCCTGCTGCTTGTGGGCGTGATTGTCTGGGGCGTCTTCGGAAGCATTCCCCTCACGGTCGATATCGCAGCGGAGGTCAGCGGCGGCAACGCCGTCTGTTTCGTGGATGCAGAGGATGCAGCGCAGCTGGAACCGGGCATGACGGCCAACGTCGGTACCGCTTCCGGAACCGTGACGGCGGTAGGCAAAGCACCGGTTCGGCTGAATGAATACGAGGTGAAGATCGATATGACGGGGCTTCCGGACGGAATTTATCCGGCGGAAATCACCGTGGGTTCCATCCATCCCATCTCCTTTGTGATTCAGTGAGGTACGGTTCATGAAAGAGAAATCCATCAAAAAGCCTGTCACGAAGGGAGTCGCCAAGGTTCCTGTGGTGATTCAGCTGGAGGCGTTGGAGTGCGGAGCCGCGGCTCTTACGATGATCCTGGCCTATTATGAAAAATACATTCCTTTGGAAGAGGTACGCAGGGATTGTGGGGTCTCCCGGGACGGATCCAAGGCGAGCAACGTCCTGAAGGCGGCTCGAAACTACGGTCTGATCGCTCAAGGATATCGGTACGAGCCGGAAAGTCTGCGGACGAAAGGAAAGTTTCCCTGTATCATCCACTGGAACTTCAATCATTTCGTGGTGCTTTGCGGATTTAAAGGCGATCAGGCTGTCATCAACGACCCGGCCAAAGGCAACTACACCGTCTCCATGGACGTTTTCGACAAGTCTTTTACCGGCGTGTGTCTGATGTTCGAGCCGGGGGAACGGTTCGAACCCAGCGGTGAACCCAAGAGCATTCTGAACTTTGCGAAAAAGAAACTGACCGGAACAGGGGCGGCCTTTGTTCTGGTGGTGATCACTACCGTCATCACTTCTCTGCTGGGAATCATCATTCCCGGATTTTCCAATGTGTTCGCGGATTATCTGCTGTCGGGAAAGCGGCCGGAGTGGTTCTTGCCGTTCATCGCCGGAATGGCGGTGCTGGTAGCGATTCAGATTGTGATCTCGTGGATTCAGCAGGTGTATACCTTGAAGGCCGACGGAAAAATAGCCATCGTCTCCAATGCGGAATACATGTGGCACGTGCTGCGGCTGCCCATGGAGTTTTTCTCGCAGCGGATGGCCGGCGATATTCTAGGTAGGAAATTTCAGAACGCTTCCATCGCCAACACGCTGATTTCCGTCTTTGCTCCGCTGGTGATTCAGGGGGTCATGATGCTGTTCTACCTGTTGGTTATGCTGAGATACAGTGCGCTTCTGACCGCCGTGGGACTGGGTTCCGTCTTGCTGAATCTGCTGGTCTCCCGATATATCTCTCAAAAGCGGGTGAATCTGACCCGCGTCACTTCCCGAGATGAGGGAAAATTAGCCGGAACCACCGTGGCCGGCATCGAGATGATCGAGTCCATCAAGGCATCCGGTGCCGAGAATGGGTTTTTTGAAAAGTGGGCGGGATATCAGGCCGGTGCCAATGCCGGACAGGTGAAATTCACCAGGATGAACGCGTACCTGGGGCTGATTCCCTCCGTCGTTTCCGAACTCACCAATCTCCTGGTATTCATGGGCGGTGCATGGCTGTGCATGCGCGGCCAGTGGACGGTGGGAATGATTGCCGCATTTAACGGCTTTCTCGGTTCGTTTCTGGCCCCCGCATCGGATCTGGTGGAAGCGAGCCAGACGTTTCAGGAGATGCGAACCAGCATGGAACGCATCGAAGACGTGATGGAATATCCTGTGGATGTGGATTACCAGGAGGATCAGCTTCCGGAGGACAGCTTCGGGAAGCTCAGCGGGAAAATCGAGCTGAAGCATGTGACCTTCGGTTATTCCCGGTTGGAGGCTCCGTTGATCGAGGATTTCAGCATGACCGTGGAGCCGGGACAGAGGGTGGCCTTTGTGGGCCCGTCCGGCTGCGGAAAGTCCACGCTGTCCAAGCTGATTTCCAGCCTGTATCAGCCGTGGAGCGGCGAGATTCTGTTCGACGGAAAGCCCATCTCCCAGATCAACCGAAACGTGTTCACCGGCTCTCTGTCCGTGGTGGATCAGGATATCATCCTGTTTGAAGATACCATTGCCAACAACATCCGGATGTGGGATTCTTCCATCGAGGATTTTGAAGTCATCCTGGCTGCCCGTGATGCTCAGCTTCACGAGGACATCATGAGGCGAAACGGCGGTTACCAGTACAAGTTGACCGAAGGAGGAAAGGATCTGTCCGGCGGGCAGAGACAACGCATGGAAATCGCCCGCGTTCTGGCGCAGGATCCCACTGTCATCATTATGGATGAAGCCACATCCGCGCTGGATGCGAAGACGGAGTACAACGTGGTAAAGTCCATCAAGGACCGTGGAATTACCTGCATCGTGGTAGCTCATCGGCTGTCCACCATCCGTGACTGCGACGAGATCATCGTGCTGGATCGCGGAAACGTGGTGGAGCGGGGTACGCATCAGGAGCTGTACAGCCGGGGCGGCGCGTATGCGACCCTCGTGAGCAACGGATAAAGGAGGTGAGGACTATGGGTTGGTTTGACGAACAAATCCGCCAGCGAATTCAACATGACGATGATATGTTTTCCGAAGCCTTTGCAGGCATGGCGGACGTCATTATGGGACGGCGGCTTTCCGAACTGATGGCTGACAGCAGAACCCTGACCCTCAACGCCATCGGAGAGATTCTGAAATACTACCGCGTCAAGCCTCAGGAACTGCCGGACAACATTTCCACCACCGCGGATCAGCTGGAGTACCTGATGCGTCCCGCAGGCATCATGTGGCGCACCGTGGAACTGGAAGGACCATGGTATCGCGATGCCGTAGGCGCGATGCTGGGTATGCGGCGGGATGACGGCAGCGCCGTGGCACTGCTGCCGGATGGATTTTCCGGCTACTCATTTTTCGATGTGAAAAGCGGAAAGCGGGTCAGGCTGAACCGACATACGGCGGAGCTGATCGACGATCAGGCCACCTGCTTTTACCAGCCGCTGCCGCTGAAACAGATCGATATGAAGACGTTGCTTCGCTATATTGCGGAGTCGGCACGGATCTCGGATTACGTTCTGGTAGGACTGGCGACGCTGGCCGTCACCCTGATCGGCCTGCTGCCGCCGTTTCTCAACAATCTGATCTACTCCCAGGTGATCGTCCACGACAGCGTACAGCTTCTGCTGTCCGTATTTACCTTTCTGATCTGTGTGACGCTGTCCCAGACGCTGATCAGCGCGTACAAATCTCTCGTTCTGGAACGGCTGATGGGGAAGCTGGGCATCACCTTCCGGGCAGCGGCCATGGCTCGCGTACTCTCTCTGCCGCCCAGTTTTTTCAAGGGATACAGCGCAGGTGACCTGGCCAGCCGCATGGATTACATCGGAACTCTGTGCACTATGCTGGTCAATTCGGTACTTTCCGTCGGCCTGACCTCTGTATTTTCGCTGGTCTACCTCACGCAGATGGTACACTACGGTCCCGGCCTTGTGATTCCGGGCCTTGCGGTCATTGCGGTAACGGTGGTTTGCTCTCTGGTCAATATCACAATGCAGACCCGGATTTCCCGAAGGAGGATGGAGCTGAGCGCGAAGGAGTACGGACTTTCCTATGCGCTGGTGACCGGCGTACAGAAGATCAAGCTGGCAGGCGCGGAGAAACGGGCCTTTGCCAGATGGGCGAGGGCCTACACGCCGTTGGCAAAGAACACCTACGATCCGCCGTTTCTTCTGAAGGTCAGTCAGGTGGTATCCAACTGCATTCCGCTTGTGGGTACGCTGGTGATCTACTTCTTCACCATCCGGACCGGTGTAAAGCTGGCGGATTACTTTGCGTTTCAGGCGGCGTACGGTATGGTGATGGGCGCGTTTACCGCGCTGATCGGTATCGCTTCCACCTTTGCCCAGATCAAGCCCATCATGGATCTGATTGATCCGATCCTGAAAACGGTGCCGGAGATCGACGAAAACAAGAAAGTGGTTATGCGGCTTTCCGGAGGAATCGAGATCAACAATGTTTCCTTTCGATATACGGAGGATATGCCCAACGTGATCGACGATCTGTCGCTGAAAATCCGTCCCGGTCAGTATGTGGCCATCGTGGGAAGCACCGGCTGCGGAAAGTCCACGCTGATGCGTTTGCTGTTGGGCTTTGAAACAGCGCAGAAGGGAGCCATCTATTACGATGGAAAGGATCTGAACACGCTGGATCAGAAATCCCTGCGGCGAAAGATTGGCGTTGTAATGCAGGACGGAAAGCTGTTTCAGGGGGACATCTATTCCAATATTACCATATCTGCGCCCTGGCTGACGGTGGAGGACGCTTGGGAGGCTGCGGAAATGGCGGGAATTGCCGAGGACATCCGACAGATGTCCATGGGGATGCATACGCTGATCCCTGAAGGGGGAGGCGGCTTTTCCGGCGGTCAGCGGCAGCGGCTGATGATTGCCAGAGCCATTGCGCCAAAGCCGAAGATTCTCATGTTCGATGAGGCAACCTCCGCGCTGGACAACATCACCCAGAAGACTGTTTCGGATTCTCTGGAGCGGCTGAAGTGCACCCGCATTGTCATCGCCCATCGCCTGTCCACCATTCGCCAGTGTGATCGCATTCTCGTTCTGGATCAGGGAAAGATCGTGGAGGAGGGAACCTATGATCAGCTGATTTCTATGGACGGCTTCTTTGCGGAGCTGGTGGCCCGTCAACAGTTGGATGATGCTGAAAAAAATAATTGAAAATCGATATGTAATTCCGTGATCGATGCTACGAGCTTTTACGATCAGCTGTATCGGGCATGACGGGTGACGGACGATGAAATACATTGTTGAACAAGAAATAGGAGGTATCTATATGATGGATGAGAAGAAAAATAATCAGGCGCAGGACGTCGTATGGCTGGAAGCGAAGGAGATGGAGCAGGTAAGTGGTGGATATAATATTTTAGCAGAGAAAACCACCTGCGAAAACTGCGGTCAACCTCCGCTCGCTCCCCGGAATCGGTGATCCGTATGCAGTTCGCAGAGAAAGAACGGGAAGGAGACAAGAGAGAAATGCCACAGATGGAAAAGAAAATATCGGGGAATGCGGTGCTTGTCGCATCTCCAAGCGAAGAAACGGAATACGAACGGATTCCGGATCAGTACAGTGACACGGACAGCGAAGCGATGACGGAAGATGCCGGGACTACGAAGATCGGTGATGGCGAACCCATATCCGATGAAGATTTGGACAATGTAGCCGGTGGACTTACTTTGCTTATATTGTTCTGATACGCCGCTCGGAACGAAACGGAAAAGAAACGGAATTCCGTGAGTTTCGAAACGACGATGGATGACGCTAAATCCAGGAAGCAAAGTGATGAAATATGCCCCGATACCGGCGATCCGGCACCGGGGTTTTTTCTTGGACGCAACATTTATATGAAGCCCTGCGCTCGTCGCAGGACCTCCGATCGCAGTTTGTGGAAGCGCGGCGATGACCGCCGCGCCACCATGTTCGTGAGCCACGAGGAGCCACACCCCTGTTTTTCGAGGCCATTGGCTCCCCGCCCACACATTTCATCTCCATTCCTGAAAAAACGAACCGAACGTGATACAAAAAATAGAACGTACAATGACAATTTCTTTCTCCCGACGGAGAAACGTGCTATACTAAATAAGATAGGCCCTGTGGCGCGGGGCGTGAAACCGTCGCGAATCGATTGGGAAAAAGTTGGGAAGAGGGATCGAATTTGTACGAAGAACTGATCAGAGAACTGTCCGATACGCAGGTCTTTTGGACCTCGTTGGACGAAATCAAACAAAATTTTTCCGCCAATACGGTGATCCTGTGGTTTATGATGATCTTTTCCGTCATCGGCGGCATCGATAAAGTTCGGGGAAATAAATGGGGATACGGCGAGAAGTTCGACGAGGCATTCGCCACATTGAAACCCATGGCTCTGGCCATGATCGGCGTATTGACGCTGGTTCCGGTGATCAGTCTGATTCTGGAGCCGCTGATTTCGCCCGTCTATCAGCTGTTCGGCGCATCGCCGGCCATGTTTGCCGGAACCATGTTTGCCGTAGATGCGGGAGCTTATCCGCTGGCCATGGAACTGGCTGGAGCCGATACGGCCATCGGCAGCTTTTCCGGCATCGTTTTGGGGAGCACCTTCGGTGGCTTCATTCTGGGGATGATTCCGATCTCACTGGAAATTCTGGAGGAAAAGGACCGAAAGACCTTTGCAGCGGCAGTACTGGTAGCCATCGTAACCGTGCCGCTGGGCTGCATAGCGGGCGGACTGGTCATGAAGGCCGTGGGTTACGATATGACGCTGGGAAAGCTGATTGTCAATCTGATTCCGGTGATCATCGTAGCGGCGCTGGTGGCGCTGGGGCTTTGGCTTCGACCGAAGACTGTAATGAACGGATTCTGCGTGTTGGGACGGGCCATGCAGGCCGTTTTGGTGTTCGGCATCGTGGTGTCGTCTTTTCAGGCGGTGACAGGACTTCGACTTCCGCTGTTCTATCTGATGGTGGAGTCTTCGCAGCCGGGAGGGGTCTCGCCGCTGACCGACTCGCTGATCATCGTAGGAAACATCGGCCTGATTCTGACGGGGGCTTTTCCCATGATCCTGTGGATTTCCCGGACCTTTCAAAAGCCCATACAGCGGCTGGGAAAGTGGTTGGGAATGAACGAAGCGGCTGCCACGGGACTGCTGGCGGCGCTGGCCAATTACTTTCCGGCGCTGAATCTGGTGAGTCAGATGAACCTCAAAGGAAAGCTGCTGTTTCTGGCCTTCGCCATGGCGGCATCCTTCGTCTTTGGAGACCATCTGGGATTTACGGCAGGTGTAGATCAGGGCATGGTCGTGCCTCTGGTCGTCGCCAAGCTGGTAGCCGGCGTAACAGCGTTGCTTTTGGCAAACGCCATCGCTCCCAAACTGATCGGAAACGAGGAGTAGCTTATGCTTTACGAAGAGACAATAGATGTGGAAACGGCCCGACCCCTGCTGGAAGTTTGCGGACTGACGGTGCCGACGGGCGTGGAGTACACGGCGGGTGTGTTCGATGACGGAACCGGCGCGCTGGTGGCAACGGCAAGCCTGAAGGGCGACATGATCCAGGGCGTGGCCGTGGATCCGACACGCCAGGGTGAAGATCTGATGGGAAAACTGCTGACCTGTCTGATCGATGAAGCAAGCCGCCGCGGCCATCGCTCCCTTCACCTGTTTACCAAGCCGGAAAAGGCGGTGCAGTTTCAGGGACTGGGTTTTCGGCAGGT
This sequence comes from Bacillota bacterium, assembly GCA_017621195.1. Taxonomy (GTDB): domain Bacteria; phylum Bacillota; class Clostridia; order Peptostreptococcales; family Anaerovoracaceae; genus RGIG446. Next base: position 7,788 of record JAGATO010000336.1, read on the forward strand.
GGCCGTGGCGCGGCCCTATGCGGCGCTGATGGAGTGGGGTGACGGCGGAATCCGCCGGTATCAGGCGATGCTGTCCGACGTGCGACGGGCGGCGGAGCAGCGCTGGAAGGAAGGCTGTTGCAGAGGTGCTTTGGAAGATTCCCGCGCGGAGAGCAAAGCGGCGGATGCTTCCGGAGCCGGAGATGTCCCTGTGGCGGCGGCGCTGGTGATGAACTGCAATCCCTTTACCAGGGGCCATCGCTACCTGGTGGAACAGGCCTGCAGCATGGCGGATATCGTCTATCTGATCGTGGTGGAGGAGGACCGCTCCCTGTTCCCCTTTGCGGACCGATTGGAAATGGTGAAAAAGGGGACGGTCGATTTGGAGAAGGTAACGGTGCTGTCCGGCGGCCGATATGCGGTGTCGTCCCTGACCTTTCCCAGCTACTTTACAAAGGAAGAAAATCTGGCCTATGCCCACACGGCCATGGATGCGGAGCTGTTCGGTCGATGCATTGCGCCGACGCTGGGCGTCACCTTGCGGCTGGTGGGGGAAGAACCGCTGTCACCGGTGACTGCCATCTACAATGAAGCTCTTTTGAGCCGATTGCCCCAGAAGGGAATCGACGTTCGGGTTATTCCACGAAAGGAAGCGGGCGGAGAACCCGTCAGCGCCTCCCGGGTAAGAGCGTTGCTTCGGGAACTGTGGAGCCGGGGACAATGGGTCGGGGATAGTGAAGAACTTCGGGAACTTCTGCCGGAGACTACCTTGGACTATCTGAACCGGCCGGAGATGAAACGGACGCTGGAAGCAGCCTGGAACGGAGAAAAGCGATGAACGAACAGACGAGCGAACGGACGAAGGAACAGATGAATGAGCGAATGAACGGACGGCCGAATGACGTGCGGAACGTCGGTGAAGTGACGCTGGCGGATCTGTTGGAATCCCGGGAAAACCGGGCTGCCCATCAGAAAGAACTGCTGGAACGGTACGGCGGCGTACTGGTGTCCTTTACGCTGAACATTCCCGGATCGGTGAAGGACGGTCCATCCTATCGGGCGGCGCTATACGAGGGGATCGACCTGCTGAACGGAGCCATGGGGCGACTGAAACGCCGACCGGAATGGAACGGTCGCGTGGCGCTGGTCTTTGAACAGAAGCGATTTTTGCCCACGGGACCGGAGGGCTATCTGTGCCTCTGCGACGAAGATGGACGGACGGAAGAACTGGCGCTGGCGGTGAAGCGGGAGACGGTTGCCATCGAGGACGGCAGCCCCCTGGGGCGGCTGTTCGATCTGGACGTTCTGACGGGAGAGGGCGGGATTGGTCGGAGCCGATTGGAGCTGCCGCCGCGGAAATGCCTGCTGTGCGGTGAAGCTGCCAAGGTCTGCGCCCGAGGACGCCGCCATTCCATGGAAGAACTTCTGGCGGAGATTCGCCGGATTCTGGACGAGGCAGGGTTGTGACGGAAGGAAACGCGGAATACGTTGACGAAACCATGACATCTGAAGTGCATTCATACATGGACCGAATGGTGAATTCGAGTAATTTTTATCCGTTAGGAGTGGGGAGATATGATGAAATTGCATGAGGCGATTCAATTCGCCTCCAGAATGCATAAGGGAAAATTTGTACACGCGGTGGAAGTGATGCAGATTCTGGCCTCCATGAACGCCGGAGAGGAGCTGCAAATCGCAGGTCTTCTGCATAACGCCACGGAGAGAAAGAGCATCTATCTGGATCAGGATCCACGGATCTCCGAGGCTGACATCCGTGAGAATTTCGGTGAGCGGGTTGCGGAGCTGGCTTGCTGCCGCGGAACGGTGGAGGAGCTGGAAGAAGCCGACCGGGAGACACAGCTGCTGATCATGGCGGATTCGGTGGCTCACCTGCGGAAGCTGACATATGATTCTCGATGGAGAGGGGAATCGATCTGGAATAGCTGCGAGGCCACAAAGGAACTGCAATCCTGGTACTACAGCCAGGTCCAGGACGTGCTGTGCGACATGCAGGACGATGAAGAAACGCGGCCCGTCTACTGGGAGCTGGTGAACCTGTACAAGGATCTCTTCGTCAGCTACCACCTGGACGATGACCGTTCCCTGATCTACCAGACGGCCGAAGGGCTGGGCGGATACGTCCTGTCCCGGGATGAGCCGGAGTGGTATCCCATGGAGGGAGAACTGCCGGAAGGATTGGAGAAGATCGGTCGGGAAGAAGCGGAGGCCATGGAGGA
>JAGATO010000030.1 GCA_017621195.1 Bacillota bacterium
CTGCAAAACCCGCTTTCGTTCCCGGACGATCCTGCATTCCAATCTGTCCCTTTCCCAGCTACCGTATAGCGGAAGGAGGCGGCGGTACCACTGGCTGTGACTTCCTGCTGCTCGATCCTTCCATTCCCCCATCTTTCGCCTCACCGCTTCTTTGTTCATCGCCGACCTCCTTCCATAATCGCCATGCTCAACGCCGCTGCGATCCACCAGCCCAGCAGAGCAGCCGTCATTACGACCCTGCCCGCCGCCGTTTCATACAGCGGTGAAAGATATGAGGATGCGGCGTTGACCGCACCCAAAAGCAGGGGAACGATAACCAGCATCACCGTGAATTCCAGCCGTTTCTGGGATGTCTGCGCATCCACCTCCTGCCACAGCTGCAGACGGCGCAGCATGGCATCTGCCGTCTCGATCATAGCGTTGGAAAGATCGCCTCCCGTCCTGAGGCACAGTCCATAGATGACTGCCACCTGTTTCAATTCCGGAAGGCCGCTGCGTTCGGCCATCTGATCCAGAAGCCACGCCTCCGAGGCGTTTCCCTCTTCGATCGCCCGCCGAACGCTGTCGATTTCCCTGATCAGGAGGCTCTGTTCGCCGTAGGAAACGGATAGAATTCTCCCGCATTCTTCCATCCCTTCTTTCAGCCCACCGCCAGCCGCAAATGTGGATGACAGGAGGTACAGTACATCCCGCAGCTCCTGGTATACCCTGCGGCGCTGGTCGTACAGTCGAAGAGCCTCGTAGATCCGCAAAGCGGGAACGCTGAAGATCAATGCGCCGATGCATCCGATCCAGTGGCGGTAAAACAGCCATCCCATCGCTCCCAGAAGCGGAATGCCAATCAGGAGACACCGTCCCTTTTCTCCGCGTTCCCAGCGGTAGCTCCCGCATATCGTCTCCGCATTTCCAGCTTTTCCTTTCGCTTTAATCCATCTCCAACCGCCACCAGTCCCCGTTCCGGAACGAATCGAAACAGGGGGTGTAAACCGATCTCTCCACCTTCGCATGGAAGCACCTCCACGATCTCCATGACCCTGCGGGAACGGTCCCACAGACGGTCCATATGCACGATAATATCCACCGCCTCCGCGATCTGAGCCCGGATGGAGTCCACGGGATAGTCCACGGCGGAGAGGAACATGGCCTCCATCCGCCGCAGCATTCCCGCCGGGGAGTTGCCGTGGCCCGTGGAGAGAGACCCATCATGGCCCGTCTGCATGGCTCCAATCATCTCCACCACCTCACCTCCGCGAACCTCACCCACGATGATCCGGTCCGGACGCATGCGCAGGGAAGCCCGGATCAGATCGCCGATGGAGATCCTTCCCTTCCCCTGCACGTTGGCGCTTCTTGTCTCCATGCGCACCACGTTCCGACTGCGTTGATCCACTTGAAGTTCCGCTGAATCCTCGATGACGATGATTCGCTCATGATCCGGGATAAAGTTCATTAGTACACTGAGCATGGTGGTCTTTCCGGAATTGGTCCGCCCGCTGAGAAAGATGTTGTACCCGGCCTTCACCAACTCTTCCAGAAATTCTGCGGCCTCCCGGGTGATGGTTTCCCAGCGGATCAGATCCTCCATGGTCAGATGGGTCCGGGGAAATCGTCGGATGGTCAGGATGGGTCCATCCAGCGCGATGTTCTTATAGATGGCGCTGACCCGTGACCCGTCCTCCAGCCTGGCATCCAAAATTGGATTGGCTTCGTTGATCTCCCGATGTACGTTGGTCCCGATCCGACGGATCAACTGTTCCAGCTGTTCCACGGAATCGAAGCCTTCCTCCAGGCGCACCATCTCTCCCTGACGTTCCACGAAGATTCGCTCCGGTCCGTTGACCATGATCTCCGTCACCTGAGGATCGTCGGCGTAGGGCGCCAGAAAATCCAGATCCCGCCGCAGCCGAAAGAACAGCCGTCTCACGATCCTACCCTTTTCCTCGTGACTGCAGGCCTGGACGGAGGCCAACGGCAGTACTTCGCCTTCGATCCGTTCCAGGGCCAGTGCATCCGTCAATTCTCCCTGCTGTTCCATCAGGCGCTGCTGACATCGCTTTAAAATACTTTCCCAGTCCAGCCCATCCCGGATCTCACACCACGGTCTCGCCAAATTCCATCACCACCCTGAACAGCTCCGACCAAGACTCCGCCAGATGTATCTCCGTGCCCACGGTTCTTCGCCCTTCCGCTTCCATCCATGTACGAAGCCTGCTCCAGCCCCTCTCCTGCCGTTCCGGACGCAGATAGGCGCAGCATCCGATGCGGCCTTCCAGTCTTCCGCATCGCGTCAGTTCTTCTCTCCCCGTCCAAAGCAGTACAGCCGAAGCCCGGGCGGCGGAACACAACAGCGGCAGAAACCGATCCCACTGAGCCCGTTCCAGCTCCCAAAGAGGGTTTATTCCCAAAGAATCGGGAAGTCGGCATACACCGCCGCGAAACTCCATGGCCGCCCGAATCGGATCTTCCCTGCAGACCCCCTCCAGTTCCAGCCGGTCCAGCGCATAATACAGAAGATCCTCCAGACTCATCCTCGCATTTTCTTCGTTATCTCTTCGTTCTTCCAACCGTTCCAGCCCCAGAAACAGAACCGTTCCGTTCATCTTTCCGGCCAGTTCGCCGGCCAAGCGGCATCCCCGTTCCGCATCGCCGTTCCAGGCCCCCAGAGCCACCATGGGTGGGATCTTTTTCCTGACCATTCTTTCTCCGACCGACAGGGCATCCAACGCGTCGCAGATCTGACCTTCCATCTTTCGGAAACCCTCATCCTTTCCCACGGTTCTGGGAAAGACGCCGCAGAACTCATCCTCCTCTTCCAACTGTTCTTCCAACAGAAAAATGGTCTTGTTCAACAGGCCTTCCTTCGAGGCCATTTGAGAGATCCATTCTTCCTCCGCCACGATCAGATCCGCCTCCGCCGCATGACTGTCCAGCATATTGGTCACGATGATCGACCAGTCGTGCTTCTCACAGAGTCGTTCGGCCAGAGCCTCCATATACTCCTTCTCCTCCGACAATAACAGTATCGTTGTCATAGAATTCGACATACTCTTTCCTCCCCTTTTGATAAATATTTCCAGAGTTTTATCTCACTTCCATAATACTACACCTTTCGACTTTTTCCAAATATTTTCTTTCGACAAATTTCGACACAATTCGAGAAATTATTTCCATATGCATTCCAATTTTATCGAGTTTTTGCCTTTCCGAATATTCACACATCGTTCTCGCGTCATTTACGCGCGCCAAAAAAGAAAGAGAGGCTGTTTGGTTACAACCCCTCTGTTTCATCTCTCCCCTTTTGATTTTTTTCTCCCCTCTCTTCCGATCAGAAATACGTCTCCGGATCGCGCGCTTCCCCGTCCTCGTAGACGTAAAATCCCAGACAGGGACCGGTAGCCATTCCCGTAGCTCCCAGCGTGGCGATGGTATCGCCGCGACGTACCTGATCTCCCGGCTCTGCCAACAGCTCTCCGCAGTGAGTGTACTTCGTCACCAGCCCGTTACCGTGGTCGATCACCAGATAGTTTCCCAGTTCCGCATCGAATCCGGCTTCCGTCACCGTCCCGGCCTCTGCGGCCCGAACATCGGATCC
>JAGATO010000337.1 GCA_017621195.1 Bacillota bacterium
CAGAGCGTTGCACCTCTGGCAGTTCCGCGGATTTTTTTGTCCGGACGGGCGGAGAGCGCCTGCCGAAACAAGGAGGAAAGAAAATGAAACAACCGATGACAAGAGAAGAGAAAAACCGTCAGATCCGACGGGAAGCCAAGGCCACGGTAGCGCTGTTCCTGCTGTGCTTTGCCTGGCATGTGGGCTTCGGCTACGGGTTATCCGGAAGCGACATTCGGATCTGGAATCTGCCGCTGTGGTGGATCGTATCCACGCCCGGCGTATTCGTTGTGGCTGTCGTGGGCGTTGCCTTTCTGTTAAAGAAGGTCTTCGTCAATTTCGACTTGGAAACGGAGGAAGACGCAGATGACAAGTAAACAGATTACGGTTTTATGTGTACTGATCGCTTATATGCTGATCAATATGGTTCTGGGGATCTGGATGAGCCGTCGATCCGCCAGACAGAACGCCGAAGGCGGCTTTTTACAGAGTTATTTCATGGGCGGCCGCTCCATGGGCGGCCTTGTGCTGGCCATGACGCTGGTGGCAACCTATACCAGCGCCAGTTCGTTCTTAGGCGGTCCCGGCCTGGCGGCCAGCTGGGGACTGACCCAGTCCTGGGTTGCCGCCATCCAGATCGGAACTGCGTTTTTGACCCTGGGTGTCGTGGGAAAGAAATTCGCCATCATCTCCCGCAGAATTAACGCCGTCACGGTGACGGATTACTTCAAGGCGCGCTATCAAAATCCGGCGGTGCCGGCTCTATGCTCCATCTGCTTGATCTGCTTCTTCGTAACGCAGATGGTGGCTCAGTTCATCGGCGGCGCCACGCTGGTACAGTCGGTGACCGGCCTGCCCTATGGCGTGGGTCTGGCCATGTTTGCCGCTATTGTCATTCTCTACACCTCCATCGGAGGATTCAAGGCCGTGGTTATCACCGATACCTTCCAGGGCATCATCATGACCATCGGAACGTTCCTGCTTCTGTTCTTCGTCCTGCGGGCCGGCGGTGGTATGGATCAGCTGACGGCACAGATTTCCGCCATGAATCCCGGATGGGACATGCTGGGTAAGGGCGCTTACGGAGAAGGCGTTTCGGCTCTGTCCCCGGGATATCTGATCTCTTTCTGGGTTCTGGTGGGCGTCGGCGTCCTGGGACTTCCCCAGACAGCCGTCCGCGGCATGGGCTTCAAGGATACCCAGTCCATGCATCGGGCTATGATCTACGGAACCGTAGTCGTCGGAATCCTGATGATCGGTATGCACTTTGCCGGCGCTCTGACGTTGCCTCTGCTGCCGGAGGAGGGCGTAGGCTCCACCGATATGGTCATTCCCTACATCGTTATGAATTACATGCCCGGCTGGGCGGCTGGACTGTTCCTGGCAGCTCCGCTGGCCGCGGTTATGTCCACCGTTTCGTCCCTGCTGATTCTGGCTTCGGCCACGCTGATCAAGGAACTGTGGCTCACTTATATCGTCGGAAACGATAAGGAAAAGCAGGCGGCTGCAGAAAGCAGAATGTCCCGTTACAGCTTCCTGATCACTCTGGTTCTGGGCGTTGTGGCCTTCCTGTTTGCCCTGTCGCCGCCGGATATCATCGTATGGATCAATCTGTTCGCCATGGGCGGTCTGGAAGCCACGTTCTTCTGGCCTCTGGTGGGCGGCCTGTACTGGAAGAAGGGCAACGACAAGTGCTGTATCGCCTCCATCGTGGTGGGCGTTGCCACCTTCATCTTCTTCAACCAGGTGAAGATCGCGCCGTTCCACATCCACGAGATCGTCATTGCCCTGCTGTTTGGTGGAATCGCGTACTTCTTAACCGGTATGATGACCAATACACAGCCGGACGAAAAAACGATGAGAAAGTGTTTCTAAGATGAAAGAAGAAAAGAAGCGAATGGAAGAATTGCAGAAACAGCTGGACCCTCAGGTGAGCGCCTTTTACGGCGATCGCCTGAACAAGGTCCCGGATCAACTGCCCTCCGTGGAAGAATCGAGACGCATCGCCGATCTGTCCTTTCACGATCGCGTCCATCGGGAAGAGATCGGAACTTGGGAGGATCGGGAGATCGTCTGTGCGGATCGTCGGATTCCGGTGCGGATCTTCGAACCCGCCGGGGGAGAAGGGAAAGAGAAGAAGCCGGCAGTGCTGTATTTCCACGGTGGAGGCTTCGTCATTCACAATGTGCGAAGTCACGACGACCTGTGCCGCCGCATCGCCAACGAAGGCGACTGTACGGTGATCTCCGTGGAATACCGGCTGGCGCCGGAGCATCCCTGGCCCGCCTGCATGGAAGACGGAATCGAAGCTCTGGACTGGGTTTTTCGACGGGCCGATGAGTTGGGCGTCGATCGAAATTGCATCGCCGTGGCGGGAGACAGCGCCGGGGCAACCATCAGCGCCGTGGTCTCCCTGATCAATCGGGATCGCCGTCGTCGGGCGAAGACGGAGGGAAGGGAGGAGAGCGCTTTTCCGGAGATCGCTTTGCAGATCCTGTGTTACGGCTCCTTCGGATCCGTTGCGGAGGACGGCACCGATCTTTCCAGAGATTCGATCTCCATCCGGCAGTTCGGAAACGGCGGCTTCGTCCTTCCCGTCCGATCTATGGAGTGGTTTATGGAGCAGTATGTTCCCGCGGGAACGGATGAGAACGATCCCTACCTGAATCCGGCCAGAGCGAAGGATCTGACGGATCTTCCGCCGGCGCTCTGCCTCACGGCCCAGTGCGATCCCCTGCGGGATGACGGTGAAGCCTTTGCCAAAGCCCTGTCCCAGGCGGGAAATCAGGTGACGCTGCACCGGATGAAGGGACTGATGCACGGGTTTCTGCTGTACTGGTACCGGTTCGACCGGGCGAAGGAGGCCATCGG
>JAGATO010000338.1 GCA_017621195.1 Bacillota bacterium
AGTGCCAGCTGGACCGGCCGGATCAGGCAGTAGATCCCGTAGGCAGAAACCACTGCCATAAAGGGATATACCACGGTTTTATAGCGGGGCTGTACCTCCGACAGCAGAAGCAGCAGCGCAAAGCCGAATACCATCAGCGCCGCCACCATGACCGTCCCGCGCTCCCGGCAGACCAGTGCGGTCACGCCGCCCAGAGCCATGAGGAGGCCGGTTGCCACGGTGAAGGCCTGGACGACCGGCAGATATTCGTCGTAGAACGTGCGGCCGGCCAGAGGATTCTCCTCCCCGATGGTGTTCATGACAAACCGCAGGCCTTCGTTGTTTCCCCAGGCCTTCCGCAGCTTGTGCTCTATGAAGTCCCGCCACAGCTCCGGATTTTCGCCGGACTGTACCTGGCGGTTCTGCTCTTCGATGACGTCGGACAGGTGTTCCTTCATCTTCGCATTGACCACATCAAAGTCATAGTCGTATTCGCGGATCAGGTCCAGATAAAGGTCCAGCGTCTCCTGCGACCACTGTCCGCCGTGCTCCGCATTCAACCCTACGTTGAGAAAGTAGGGCGAAACGTCGCGGTTGGAATTTCCGCTGACGTAATCGTCGATATAATGATAGCTATAGGTCATGGTTCCGCTGTAGGCCACGACAAAGACCACCGCTGCGGCAATACCACGCGCCAGTCCCCGTTTCGTGATCCGCCCTCTGGCAATCCACCGCAGCGCCATGACGATGAGTAGCGCGATGATCAGGATCTTGTCCACGCTTTTGAAGAAGCTGGACAGAGCCAGCGTCGCGCCCACCACGGCTGCTGCCGGAATTCTCACCCAGGGAGAGGACGTCAGCTTCCAGGCGACCGCCATGACCAGAAGAGCGGCCAGACACAGGAAGATGAACGTAAAGTCCGGCGACAGAAGAATTTCATAATACAGGTAAAACGGGTTTACACTGAACAGGAGAGCGCTGATGATGGCCAGCACATCCCGTCCCGACGTCAGGTACACGATCAGATACACCATCCCTACGCTGGCGCAGGAGGCGATGACGTTCCACATGATCCCGGTCAGGGGTACGGCGCCGAAGTGCACGTTGAGGCAGTGGATCAGCTTGACGTACAGCGCCCAGTTGGGAAACGCCCGATAGAAGTTGATCCCCTGAACCTCGGCTACGATGCTTCCGTCCAGCAGGGACATGCGGAAGACCCGGTCGAAGTCCACGATCTGCACTGTGTCCCGGCCGATCAGGTCGATGACGTCCATGCGGTTGTACCAGGAAACGCCCACTAAAATGACCAGCTGCAGCCACCATGGGATGGCCCACAAGTGAGACCGCTTCGGCCACAGGACGGCCTTGACCTGATCCTTTCCCGAAATTTTCCGTTCCAGAAGCGGTTCGGATCGCCGGGATACCCGGGAGTTTCCGAAGGCGAAGGCATAGGCCGTGATCCACAGAATTGTCTGTACGACAAAATGCATGGTCGGCTCCAATACCTCATCGGGAATGATCTTGGGGTTCTCCGGCATTCCCACGTTTTCGCCCGTGTAAAATTCCAGGGCCATACGGTAAGAGACGTACCATGCAAAGAGGATAAACATGATATAGAAGCACACGGCCAGGCCGATGCTTATGACTTCCCTGATTTTATCCATCTTTTTCATGGCTTTATTTTACCACAATTCTCTCCAATATGTTATAATATTTTCAAAATCCCTGCCACTTTCAAGAAAATCATTCGGCAAAACAGGAGGATTTCCATGAAATTGATCAGTGCTGTGGTGCCCTGTTACAACGAAGAGGCCGCCATACCCTATTTTTATAAAGAGATCTGTGCCGTCGCAGACCATCCGCGCCTGAAGGCTTACGATTTCGAATTTCTGTTCGTCAACGACGGTTCCTCCGACGGAACGCTGGCTCTCCTGAAGAAGCTGGCCGCCGCCGACCGCCGGGTCCGCTACGTCTCCTTTTCGCGAAATTTCGGCAAGGAGGCCGCCATGCTTGCCGGTCTCACCGAAGCCAGCGGCGACTACGTGACGATCCTCGATGCGGATCTGCAGGATCCGCCGTCGCTGATCCCGGAGATGATCGACTACGTGGAAGTGGGCGACGAGACAGGAAAGTGCTACGACTGCGTGGCAACCCGCCGGGTGGACCGCACCGGTGAACCGCCCATCCGCTCCTTCTTCGCCCGCCAGTTCTACAAGCTGATGAACCGCATCTCCAAGACCGACATCGTGGACGGCGCCCGGGATTTCCGGTTCATGACCCGGCCCTTTGTGGCCGCCCTGCTGGAGCTGAAGGAATACAACCGCTTCTCCAAGGGTCTGTTCGGTTGGGTAGGATTCGAAACGAAATGGATAGAATACGAAAATGTGGAACGCGTTGCCGGAGAGACCAAATGGAATTTCTTCAAGCTCCTGCTGTACTCCTTCGAAGGGATCACCGCCTTCTCCACCGTGCCTCTGGCCCTGTCCTCGGTGGCAGGCATCGTCCTCTGCATGGTGGCCTTTCTGGCCCTGATCGTCATCATCGCCAAGACGCTGCTCTGGGGCGACCCCGTCAGCGGCTGGCCTTCCCTGGCCTGCATCATCGTCTTCACCGCCGGCGTTCAGCTGCTGTGCACCGGTATTTTGGGTCAGTATCTGTCCAAGACGTATCTGGAAGTCAAGGGCCGCCCGGTGTATATCATCAAAGAAAAGAACACAGGCGTACCCGGCGAAGAGCCGACAAAAAATTGAAGGAGGCTGTAAAAAAAACAGCCTAAAGAAAGATGGCGAGTCTCATCCGAGAGGCTCGCCATTTCTCTTGGATAAAATGGAAAATTATAGAAAACTTTTCGTGAAAATGGGTATACCAAAGAAAAAGTGGAATTATTCAGTCATAATAGTCCAGAAAAATGTGTAAAATACGTTTTGATAATTTCAGAAAAATGTGTTATCCTATTTTTGGATGTTTGGATATATAGAAGGATGGTGAGCCGATTGAAACGCAATGCAATTCATGAGCTTGTAGCATGGAAGTCCAGTGAAGACCGCAAGCCAATGGTGCTGAAGGGCGCCCGACAGGTGGGGAAAACCTGGCTGATGAAAGAGTTCGGGCAGAACTACTACGACAGCTATGTCTACTTCAACTTTGATGAGGAAGATGAACTGAAATCCATCTTTGAGGCCAATAAAAATCCCCAGCGGATCATCGAACTGTTGTCCCTGATCGCCGGGGAGAAGATCCTGCCGGGAAAAACACTGATTATTTTCGACGAGATTCAGGAGTGCCCGGAAGCGCTGAATACTTTGAAATATTTCAAGGAAAAGGCCAACGAATACCATGTAATCGCCGCTGGCAGTCTGCTGGGAACCCTCCTGGCGCAGCCCAAGTCCTATCCTGTGGGCATGGTCAATCTGCTGGACATCTATCCGCTGACCTTTGACGAGTTTCTGGAGGCCACGGATGAGAGCCTGTACGCCTACTATTCCAATATCCAAAAAGAGCAGCCAATCTTGGAGATTTTCCACAACCGGTTGCTGGAGGCATACAACTATTATCTGATCATCGGCGGAATGCCGGAGTGCGTTTCCTCGTGGATCGCACATAAGGACCCGGTAAAGATCTCGCAGATCCAGAAGGAACTGATTGAGGTCTACGAAAATGACTTCTCCAAACACAACGGTAAGGTCAACAGCGGCCGAATCCTGATGGTATTCCGCAGCATTGTGACTCAGCTCGCAAAGTCCAACGAGAAGTTTATGTATGGAGCTGTCCGGGAAGGCGGCCGAGCCCGGGACTTTGAAGAGTCCATCGAGTGGCTGGTCTCTGCCGGAATGCTGAACCGCGTCTACAATGTCTCCAAGATGGAGCATCCCCTGGCAGCCTTTGACAAGCTGGATCAGTTCAAACTCTTCGTGTTTGATACCGGCCTGCTCAAGCACATGGCGGGTATTGATAACAGCGCCATTCTGTTAAAGACGGATTATCAGTTCAAGGGTCCGCTGACGGAAAACTATATCCTGCAGCAGCTTCGCGGCCAGTTCGAGGTAGAGCCCCGCTATTACTCCGATAAAAACAGCGAGATTGATTTTCTTATCCAGTACGGTACTGAAATCATCCCCGTAGAGGCCAAGGGCGGTGAGGATAAATCCGCACCGTCGTTTAAGAAGTATATCGCAGACCGCCACCCGGAGCACGCTCTGCGCTGCTCCAAGCGAGGTTACCGGAAGGATGGAACCATTACCAATCTTCCGCTGTACCTGGTACGGAAGACGAAAGACCTGTTATGACAGCTTGGACGAAAGCCGCACAGTTCATTAACGTATTTCAGATATGCTTTTATCTTTGGCCTTCAGTCCTTCGTAGAACCGTTTCGACACCGGAAGCTCCATGCCCAGTCCTTCCGCTGTCTTCAGAAGATAACCGCTGAAGGTTTCCAGTTCGTTGGGCCGCCCCGCATCCATATCCCTGCGCAGAGAGCTGGTTGCCCCGTCGGCCTGTTCCACCATGAAATGATGGAAGTGCTCTTCTTCCAGATCGTCGGCAATGCGAACGCCCAGCCGCCGCGCCACAGACGACGCCTCCTTCAAGAGCGCCATCAGCTCCTCCTGCATCTTCGAGTCCTTGCGGAACCCGCCGCTGGTGGTGCTGTAGTACGCCGTAACGATATTGAAGGCGCAGTTCAGAATGTATTTCTTCCACAGAATGGCCTCGATATCCTCCTCGATGTGGCAGTCTACCGTGGTCCCGGCAAGGATCGACGCCACGGTCTCCATGGCCTGCCGCTGCTGCGACGTATACCCGGCCTTCGCCTCTTCGGCACTTCCGAATTTCTTTCCGATGTAAATATCGCAGTAATCTCCCGACTGGGTTACGGAATAGTCAGGCTTACTCCCCGCTACGATGTAGATCATGGAATCCAGCACCATTCCTCTGCCCAAGTACTTCGCCGCCCTCTGGGCCGGATCCACGCCGTTCATGACGGTCACTACC
>JAGATO010000339.1 GCA_017621195.1 Bacillota bacterium
CAGGACGAATGGTTCAAGCGCACCTGGAACACCATGTACGCGGTGAATATGATGCGGACGCCCTACTGGTCCGATTATCAGACCAATGAGCAGTATTTCGGACTTCTGTCCTTCGATCCGGGAAAGGAGACTTCCGTCTGTTACGTGGACGGAGACATCAGCGAATGGACCGAGGCGGACAGGCTCGACGGAGACCTGTCCATGAAGTACGACGAGTGTTTTGTCTATTTTCTGATCCACAAGAAAGGTCTGGATTTCGAAAACGATACGCTGTACCTGCCTATCGATACCACGCCCAAGAGCGGCAGCAGCTACTGCGAGAACTTCGAGCTTCTGTTTGATCGGGCCTGCGATTTCCTCCTGGTGATCCATGGGAGAAATGACAGCCGTCTTCTGGTGCAGGAGCGGTATGAGGCACTGCGCTCCACCTATGCGGAGGAGGTATACGGGTTTGATACATACCTGACGGATTACATTCCCGACGTGGATTCGCCGAAGTTCGTGGATATCGACATGATCCTTCAGACGCCTATGATGGAGCGAAAGACTATGAAGGTGATCGAGGCGGAGACCTTCCCCACGGGAAGGCTGACCTACGGCGACGCCAATCCGGATCATTCCGGTTTCGACTCCTTGGCCGATTTTATCTGCAGCGGGGATTACATCGAGGTCAAGCTGCCGTGGCAGCTGCTGAACTTTGCCGATCCCTCCCGCATGACAATTCACGATGACTACTACGAAGGGAACTACGGAATAGAATATATCGACATCGAAGAGATGTACGTGGGTCTGTCCGATGGCCGCACCGACGGCCGGATTGCCCTGAACACTGTAGCTTTAAAGGGCTGGGGAAATATAGTGACGTATCACGAGAGACTGAAGCCTTCGTACTATGCGATGCAGAAGATTTGGAGGGATACACCTTGAGCGTAGAAATATTGATCGGAGCTTATATCGCGATCTGTATCTCCATGATCGGCTTCAACATCGTCTGCATCTTCGTCTTCCGGCAGAAAGACAAGAGACTGGACGCTGACAGCAATACCTTTATCGATGAGGTGAGAAAACAGATCGAACTGCCCAAGGTCACCAGTGAACACCAGCGTTACATGATGAAGAAGCTGCGAAACATTAACAACCTGATGGCCTTTGACAAGACGATGGAGAAACTGTACCCTCAGGAGCCGGAGAAGATTCAGGCTTACATGGAAGAACTGTCCAACGTGTTCGTCTATCTGGCCTCGGAATATCAACGGAAGAGCAAGCTGCAGGAGGCTTATTTTCCTTATATCATCAAGAAATATCGCATCTTTCAGGGGCAGGACATCAAGGTCATCAACGATTCCCTGATGGAGCTGATCCACAATCCCAGCCTCTACTGCCGGGAAAATGCGCTGGAAGCCCTGTATATCATCGGCAACGCGGACAGCGTGGTGAAGGCGCTGGAGGCGGTGGATCAGGGCTCCTACTATCACCACCCCAAGCTGATCACCGACGGGCTTCTCACCTTCAGCGGAGACAGGGATGCGCTGGCGACTATGCTCTGGGAGAAGCTTCCCCGGTTTTCGGAACGGATGTAGGTGACCATTTTGGATTACTTCCGGTTCAGTTCCGGAAGCTTTTGCGAACGGATCCTGCAGCTGATGGTGTCACCGGACCGGTCCGACGAGGTTGCTTACAGCTGCATCCGCTACTTCGGCAAGTACGCCTATCAGCCGGCCTATTCCTATCTGCTGGACTATGCGGAGGAGTCCAACAGCGACAGCTGGGAATACGCGGCAATCTCCGCTACGGCGCTGGCCAACTACCCCGGCGACAGGACCGTGGAGACGATGAAGATGCTGCTCCACAGCAGAAACTGGTACGTGAGATACAACGCTTCTCAGAGTCTGGAGCTTCTGGGGCTGGACTACACCGACCTGATCGACATCTTCGAAGGAAAGGACAGGTACGCGGAAGAGATCATGCGGTACCGGTTCGATCAGAAGCACATGCGGGAAAGGGGGAAACGGAGCCATGATGAGTGACGATACTTTTCAGATCTTTCGATCCGTTCTGGACGGCGTCAATATCTTCTTCGTTATCTACATGATCGGCTATTCCACCTTTCTGTTTTTGGCCGTGGTCATCGGTTCCTCGGAACTGTACAAGAAGCGTCAGCAGGAAAAGCTGAAGCATACGCTGCTGCAGGATTATTACATCCCCATCAGCATCATCGTTCCGGCCTATAACGAAGAAGTGACCGTGGTGGAAACGGTGCAGTCCCTTCTGGCGCTGGAATACAAATTATATGAGATCATCGTGGTGGACGACGGTTCCAGGGATACCACGTCGGCCAAGCTGATCGAGGCCTTTCACATGCATCCCATTCGACGGCCCATGCAGCGGAAGATCGACTGCCAGCCGGCAGAATACGTCTACGAGACGGCGGAACTGAAGGTGCCGCTGACGCTGATCCGTAAGAAGAACGGCGGCAAGGCCGATTCTCTGAACATGGGCATCAATGCCTGCAGATACCCGTACTTCATCTGCATGGACGCTGATTCCGTACTGCAGTACAATTCCCTGAGCCACATCGTGCGGCCCGTCATCGAGCAGGAAAACGTAATTGCCGTGGGCGGCGTGGTTCGTCCGGCCAATAGCGTAACGCTGGAGAAGGGACGGGTCATCAACTATCGGCTGCCAAAGAATATTCTGGCCTGCATGCAGGTGCTGGAGTACGACCGGTCCTTTCTGGCCTCCCGGATCCTCTTCGATAAGTTCAACGGCTCACTGATCATTTCCGGGGCCTTCGGGCTGTTTCGGAAGGATACGGTCATCGCTGCCGGCGGGTACGATCACTCCACCATGGGTGAGGATATGGAACTGGTGGTCAAGCTGCATGAATACTGCGTGACCAACGAGATTCCTTATACCATCAAGTATGCCACCGACGCTATCTGCTGGTCCCAGGCGCCGGAACGGCTGTCGGACCTGAAAAAGCAGAGAAAGCGCTGGCATCTGGGGCTGTTTCAGAGCATGTGGAAGCACAGAAAGATGCTGGCCAATCCCAAGTTCGGAAAGGTTAGCTTCATCTCCTATTTCTATTTTCTGTTCTATGAACTGCTGTCGCCCTTTATCGAACTGTTCGGCATCGTCACCATAGTCACCTCGGCCATCCTGGATCTGATCAACGTGCCGTTTATGGTGCTGTTCTTCCTGATCTACGCTGCGTTCGGCTGTATCCTGACGCTGACGGCGTTCTTTGCCAGAATTCAGACCATCGACCTGAAGGTGTCGTTTCGCGATGTGGTGAAAGCGGTATTCCTCTGTTTCTTCGAGGTCTGCGTCCTGCGCTTCATCATGGCCTTCGTGCGGGCCACCGCGTTCATCGGCTACAAGAACAAGAAGCTGAACTGGGGAAGAATCGAGCGAAAGAAGATCGATGTGAAATAAATGTCGGGGGAAACGCATATGAAACGAACGTTATCATGGACAGTGACGCTGGTCATGTTACTGGCGACAGCGACGGTCTGGGCATTCGGCGCCGTCGGCTCCACGGAGGAGCCGGCAGCGGGGCAGACCGTTTATATTGCGGGAAATCCCGATCTGTATCCCATCGAATACTACGACAGCGAAATGAAATCCTATCAGGGGATGCTGCCGGAACTGTACGCCGCCCTGTCGGAGGAGACGGGGATCGAATTCACCTACATCCGCGCCGGAAAGAAGAACCAGCAGAGCCGCATGGCGAAGAACAAACAGGTGGAGATCGTTTCCGCCCACGTGAAGGGTCAGGTGGAAGATCTGGTTCGTCAGACGGAACTGCTGTCCTTTGAGAAGGACGGGGAAAAGATCCGCATCTGTGTCGGCTTTACGTCCATCGCTGACGAAACGGTGGTGGCGCTGGTGGAAAAGCGGCTGAACGCCGTTTCCGACGGGGAGCTGCTGCAGCTGTCCATGGGGGCCTGCGCCCGGTATCGGCCGGCGGAGCAGAAGATCTGGCTATATGCCGTGACTGCGCTTTTGGCAATCGCTGTTGCCTTGATGGCCATGGCGCTGTTCCGAAACCGGGAAAAGGATCGAAAGAACCAGAGCGAAAAACTGGTGGATCCGCTGACGGGGATCGGAAATCAGGAGGATTTTCAGCGCAATTACACCTTCTGCATCAACACCGCTACCTTCAGCCTCTACTACATCGCCTACGTTGCGATAGAGATAGAGAAGATCAAGACGTATCTGGGAACGGCGGAGGCGGAAAGAATCCAAAAGTATGCGGCAAACGTGCTGACCTCCACGGGAAGCGACAGCGACTTTGCCGCCCGCATCGGAGACGGAACCTTTGCCCTGGCGTTTCAGGCACCCTCCCGGGCGCAGGCCGAGGAACGGATGACGGAGTGGATGAGGCAGCTGAACGGTTTGGAGGACGAGGCGCTGAGGGAATATCGGGTAATGTTCGTCGCCGGAGTGTTCCCCATGGACTCGGCTAATCTGCCCATGGAGAGCGCCCTGCTGAACGCTCGCCACGGCTACGATTACGCGGTGAAGTACAAGCGGACCTTCGCCTTTGCCGACGCGAAGATGATCAACAGCGAGACGGTGAAGGCCCGGCTGCAGAGGAAGCTGCGGGATGCCATCAAAAACAACGAATTCAAGATGTACCTTCAGTTCATCGTGGACGCTCGCACCGGAGAAATCCGGGGAGCGGAAGCCCTGTCCCACTGGCAGAACCCGGAAGAGGGGATGCTGTCGGCGGGTCGCTATATCGAATCCATGCTGTCGGCGGGCATCGTGGATCAGCTGGATCTGTTCATCTTCGAAGAGGTCTGCAAGCAGTTGGAACGGTGGGCTTTTACCGATAAGAGCCAGCTGTGGATCTCCTGCAACTTCACCAGAATGACCATTTCCCAGACCGGTTTCGTGGCACAGGTGGAAGACATTGCGGGCCGCTATTCCTTTGACCGGTCCAGACTGGTGATGGAGCTGACGGAGGATTCGCTGACTGACGATCAGGCGGTGGCCTATCAGAATGTGATGACATGCAAGAACAACGGATTTCAGATCGCTCTGGACGATCTGGGGAGCGGCTATTCTTCCTTTATCGACCTGTGTGAATATCCGGTGGACCTGATCAAGATCGACCGCCACATCGTGGCCAAATCCGTGACGCCCCGGGAAACGCTCTGCTGGAAGCCCTGGCGAAGCTTGCTCACGATCTGGGGATCCAGGTACTGGGAGAAGGCGTGGAGACGGAGGTGGAAAACACCAACGTCCGGGAGGCTGGCTGCGACTTAATCCAGGGGTATTACTATTCTTACGTGCTTCCGCAGGAGGAAGCGGAAGGGTACTATATCAAATACAATCGAAAGAGAAGGGAAAAAGACGCATCATCTAAGGAAACTTCAGAGATCGATCCGGTGAGAGTATGACAAATCGACAACCGATGACGAATCCGCTGGGCACGGCTCCGGTGGGAGCGCTTTTGCGGAAATTTGCGATCCCCAGCATCATCGCCATGCTGGTGGGAGCCTTTTACAACATTGTAGACCAGTTCTTTATCGGTCACAGCATCGGCGAGCTGGGCAACGCCGCCACCAACGTGGCCTTTCCGCTGTCCACCAGCTGCACGGCAATTGCCCTGCTTCTGGGTGTGGGCGGCGCTTCGGCCTTCAATCTGGCCATGGGCCGCGGTGACCGGGAGAAGGCGCTGTACTACATAGGAAATGCGGCGGTGCTGCTGTTCGGCGGCGGAGCGGCTTTGTGCCTGATCACCCAACTGTTCCTGGAGCCCATGCTGATCTTCTTCGGCTCGCCGGATAACGTTCTGGGACTGGCGAAGGAATACGTTCGGATCGTCTCCTTCGGCTTTCCCTTTCTGATCCTGTCCAACGGCGGAGCCCACCTGATCCGGGCCGACGGCAGCCCCCGCTATTCCATGCTGTGCAACCTGACGGGAGCTGTCATCAACTGCTTTCTGGACCCGCTGTTCATCTTCGGATTTCACTGGGGGATGACGGGGGCGGCGCTGGCCACCATCGTGGGACAGATTGCATCCGCCACCATGGTGTTCCGGTATCTGCGGGACTACAAGGCAGGGCCTCTGACGAAAGTCCACCTGCGCCCGCAGCGGAAGGTCTACACCTACGTGATGAGTCTGGGTCTGGCCCAGTTCTTTAACCAGATGGCCATGATGGTGGTGCAGATCGTTCTGAACAATTCCCTGACGTATTACGGAGCACAGTCCCAGTACGGCGAATCTATTCCGTTGGCCTGTGCGGGAATTATCAGCAAGGTGAGCTTTCTGTTCTTCGCCTTCTGCATCGGCATCTCCCAGGGGATGCAGCCCATTTCCAGCTTCAACTACGGTGCGAAGCAGTACGACCGCGTGAAGAAGGTGGCCAGACTGAGCCTGATTAGCGGCTCGGTCATCTGCATCACCGCCTTTACGCTGTTTCAGCTGTTCCCGCGGCAGATTATCGGACTCTTCGGAGACGGTTCTGAGATGTACTTCACCTTTGCGGAGCGGTATTTCCGCATTTATCTGTTCTTCACGTTCATCAATAACATACAGCCCATGTCTTCCACGTTCTTTACGTCCATTGGAAAGCCTGCCAAGGGAACGTTTCTGGGGCTGACGCGGCAGATCCTGTTTCTCCTGCCGCTGATCGTTATCTTTCCGCGGTTTCTGGGGATCGACGGCATCATGTACGCCGGTCCTATCGCTGATCTGATGGCGGCTCTCGTTGCCGTTGCTATGCTGACGGGAGAGCTGCGATCCATGGGAAAAGAAAATGCATAGAAAACGCTTCATCGCAGGACAATGGGATTATGTTTAAGTAAGGGACTGTAAAAAGTCCCCTTTTTCGTTCCAGTCATTATCGCCATTCCTCCTGAATCCAATGATTGGAAAAATGATTGGAAAAATGAATTTGTTTCTTTATGCATGAAACCGCCTCCTGCGGGAACAATACGAACCAGAACATCCGGAGGAGGAAGAGAAAGATGAAAGAGACGAAACGAACGGCGCTGCTGCTGGCGGCGCTTTTGACGGCAGCCGGTCTTGTGGGCTGCGGCGCGGGAAATACCAATCAGGATCAGGTTCCCCACGACAACGGCGCGGGAACCGGTTCCCAGAGCGATGCAGCCTCGGTGAAGACAGGACTGTCGGTTCTGGCCGACATCTCCGGCAGTAAGGATGCTGCCAACGGGGAGAACGGCACGGCCGACGCGAATTTCATGGCGGTAGGCGTCATGGTGGACGATAACGGAATCATACAGAAGTGCGTCATCGATCAGGTGAAGGCGAAGATGGAATTCGACGATGGCGGCAGGCTGGTTACGGCGCTGGACACGGTGTTCCCCAGCAAGAACGATCTGGGTATGGACTACGGTATGAAATCTGCCAGCTCCATCGGAAAGGAATGGAATGAACAGGCCAGAGCCTTTGCCGACTATGTGGAGGGAAAGACGCTGGATCAGGTTATGGGTATCTCCATCGATAACGACGGCAAGGCGCAGCAGCCCGATCTGACGGCGTCGGTGACCATCTCCGTGGGTGATTTCATGGTGGGCGTTCAGGATGCGGTCCGCGACGCGGAATATCGCGGCGCCAGATTGGGTGACGATCTGGAACTGAAGATCCGCACCACCATGGCCGAAAGCGAGGACGCGGCGGGAACGGACTACGGCGAGGCCATCGCCCATGCCGAGGTGATCCTGGAAACCCGCAGCGGAACGACGGTTACTTCCGGCGATGAGGAGGACATTTCCGCAGGCGTGGAATTCGACAGGACCGGAGTCATCGTCAATCGGGACATCGATTAGGCCGGACAGGCGGACATGGCGGAGCTGTGGCTGGAGCGGATTCTGGACGCATTGATCCCGATCTGCGAGCTGATGGGTGTGACGGTGGTGATCATTTCGGTGGCAGCGGCCTTCGGCCGGTACGTCTTTAGCCTGGTCACCCGCACGGCCCGGGATATCAAGTTTGAACTGGCGTCGGGACTGGCGCTCAGTCTGGAATTCAAAATGGCGGCGGAGATCCTGAAAACGGTATTGATCCGGAATCTGACGGAACTGGTGGTTCTGGGCGCGGTGATCGTACTGCGGGGCCTGCTGTCCTTTTTGATTCACTTCGAAATGAA
>JAGATO010000340.1 GCA_017621195.1 Bacillota bacterium
CGTAGGAAACCTGATCGGAGAGGTGGGAGGTACGGTTTGCGGGGCGAAGATCATCGCTGCCGGATCCCACCTGGACAGCGTGCCCTGCGGCGGTATCTATGACGGGCCGTTGGGTGTCTTAGCTGCCGTCGAATGTTTACATACCATGAAGGAAAACGGCTATGTTCCTAAACATCCCATGCAGATCATCGCCTTCGAAGAGGAAGTGGGAAACGTGGTAGGAGGTACCTTCGGTAGCCGCTGCATGGCTGGAGAACCTCTGGATGAAGAAGCGCTGGCGAATATGAAGCTCCATGGTATGAATGCCGCGGATGCGGAGGCTTGCCGCATCGATCCGTCGGACTACCGCGGTTATCTGGAGCTGCATATCGAGCAGGGTGGTCGGCTGGAAGCCGAGGAAAAGCAGATCGGCGTCGTGGCCGGAATCGTCGGCATCGTCCGGTTCCGCACGGTGGTGGAAGGGTTTGCCAACCATGCCGGCTCTACGCCCATGGAGCTGCGCAACGACGCCTTTGAAGCCACCTGCCGCTTCGTGACCGATCTGATGGATCGGGTCCGGGCCAAGAGCGACACCATGGTATGCACCGTGGGTACCATTTCTCTCAGCCCCGGCGCTGTCAACGTGATTCCCGGCCGTGCTGAATTCGTCATCGAGATGCGGGATCGGATCATGGACGAAATGTATGAGATCATCGACGAGATGCGCAGGGAGTATAAGGATCGGGGTGTAACCATCACCCAGTACCTGGAACAGCGCGAGACACCCTGCGATCCGGGCATGATGGACACGATCCGTCAGGCTGCGGACGACTTGAAGCTGTCCCATCGAGACATGTTTTCCGGCGCAGGCCACGACATGATGAACATGGGTAAGATCATGCCTGCGGCCATGATCTTCATCCCCAGTAAGGACGGCATCAGCCATCGCATGGAAGAATACAGCTCGCCTCAGGACATCGAGCACGGAGCCGATGTCTTGTTGGAAACGTTGCTCCGGTTGGATCAGGAGGTATAGACCATGAAAATCAAGATCATCAATCCCAACACCACGCTGTCCATGACGGAAAGCGTCGAAGTAGTCGCCAGACGGGCAGCACGCCCCGACACCGAAGTGTGGGCCGTCAGCCCCCAGACGGGACCCACAAGCATCGAATGCTACGTGGACGAGTATCTGGCCATTCCCGGTGTACTGAGAGAAGTCATCAAAGGCGACCGGGAGGAAGGAGCCGATGCCTTCATCATCGCCTGCTTCGGCGATCCGGGACTGCAGGCGGCTCGGGAGGTGACGGACAAGCCGGTGCTGGGTATTGCCGAATCCGCTATCACGGCGGCAAAGTTCATCGCTCCCTATTTCTCCATCGTGTCGGTGCTGGATCGGTCGGCCAAGGTGACGGAAGACGTGGTTTCCAACTATGGCGCGGAGAAGTTCTGCCGTTCCATCCGTTCCACCGGTCTGTCGGTGCTGGACTTCGGAAAGGACCCGGAACGGGGTCTGAAGGCTCTGGCGGAACAGAGCCGCATTGCCGTCAGAGAGGACAGGGCAGAATGTATCCTTCTGGGCTGCGCCGGATTCGTGGACTTCGTGGCAAAGCTGAAGGAAGAACTGGGAGTACCGGTGCTGGACGGCGTGGTTCCTGCGGTGAAATTCGCGGAAGCCATGGTGGATATGGGCTTAAAGACCAGCAAGGTCAGCACCTGGGGCTGGCCGGAACCGAAGGAAATCAAGGGATTTTCCCTGTACGAATAAGGAGGATGACGAATGAAAACGCTGATTAAAAACGGAACTATTTTAACTTCGACCAATGAATTTCAGGGGGACATCCTGATCGACGGCGAAACCATCTGCGCCATGGGGCACCTGGGCGATGTCGCTGCGGATCGGGTCATCGACGCTGCGGGAAAGTACGTCATGCCCGGCGGTGTAGATCAGCACACTCACTTCTCGGCTCTGTGCAACGTGGGCGACCGAGATACGGCAGGCTACGAAACCACCCAGTCGGCCATCGTGGGCGGAACCACCACCATCGTTGACTTCGCACCGCAGGACCCTTGGAAGGGCCTGTTGGATTCCATCGACTACCGGATTAACGTCAGGGCAAAGGGAAAAGCCTGCGTCGATTTCGCTCTTCACGCCATGGTCACCTACCTGATGGACAGCATTTTTGACGAGATCAAAGAATTTCCCAAACGGGGCATTTCCAGCATCAAAATCTTCATGGCCTACAGCGGCTCGCCGCTGCACGTGGATGACGGTTCCTTCTATCGGATTCTGGAAAAGTCAAAAGAAGTGGGAGCCACCGTATACGTCCACGCGGAAAACGGAGAACTGCTGGACTTCCTTCGCAAGGAGTGCGTCAAGAAGGGACAGTTGACGCCCAAATACCACTACGTATCCCGTCCTCCCTTTACCGAGGCCGAGGGTGTGAACCGGGCCATCTACCTGGCAGCTCAGGCCGGAACGCCGCTGCACATCGCTCACATGACCTGCCGCGAAGCGTTGGCAATCCTGCGGGAAGCCAAGGGCAAGGGCATCCGCGTCACCGGTGAAACCTGTACCCACTATCTGACCACCACCAAAGAAGTGCTGGACAATCCCGACTTCAACGAAGCGGCCAAGTACGTCTGCTCTCCGGCCCTGCGGGATCAGGAGGACTGCGACGCTCTGTGGGAAGCACTGAACGAC
>JAGATO010000031.1 GCA_017621195.1 Bacillota bacterium
AAATGCATAAAGACAGATTATATGCATCTTATAATGAATAAAACTGAAAATTTATACGATAATATTTATAAATTATGAATAAATATACTTGCATTTCCCGGAGAGCGGGTGTATACTGAGAAAGTCATCAATCGAAATAGAAATTGGAGGATCGTCACACATGTTAGAAACCATGGGAAAATTGCTTACAAATTACTGGTTTCTGTTTGCGAAGGGAACGGGATATACGCTGCTCCTTTCCGGCATTACCGTATTTTTCAGCTCCATCATCGGATCGCTGTTCGCCATTGCGCGTATGTCTAATTGGAAGATCGGAAAAGTGAGACCGCTGCACACTCTGGTCAGCGCCTACGTGGAGATCATCCGCGGAACGCCCATGCTGGTACAGCTGTACTTCTTCTACTTCTTATTGCCTAGGCTGGTTCCGCAGCTGGACCTCAGCGCTTTTACCTGCATCGCCATCGCCTGCATCGTCAACAGCGTTGCCTACGTGGCGGAGATCATTCGTGCCGGTATTCAGGCCGTGGATAAGGGTCAGACGGAAGCGGCCCGCAGTCTGGGGATGAATCAGAAGCAGACCATGATGAAGATCGTCATTCCTCAGGCCACCAAGAACGTTCTTCCGGCCCTGTGCAATGAATTCGTCACCGTCATCAAGGAAACGTCCATCGCTTCCACCTTCTTCGTAGGCGAACTGATGACGCAGTACAAGACCATGACGGCGGCGCTGTATCTGACCATCGAGCCTTTGCTGATCGTGGCTGTCATTTATTTCTTCCTGACCTTCACGCTGTCGAAGGCCATTGCAGTACTGGAAAGGAGATTACAGAGCGGTGATTAAAGTCGTCAATTTACATAAAAGTTTCGGTGACCTTCACGTGCTGAAGGGTGTCAACGAACACATAAAAAAAGGAGAAGTGGTGTCGGTGATCGGCCCGTCCGGAAGCGGAAAGAGCACATTCCTGTGCTGCCTCAACTTATTGGAACAGCCCGAAGAGGGCCAGATCTTCTTCGAAGGTGTGGAGATCACCGACAAGAAGATCGACATCAATGTACATCGTCAGAAGATGGGTATGGTGTTCCAGCATTTCAACGTTTTTCCTCACATGACCGTGAAGGAAAACATCACTCTGGCGCCTACGCTGCTGAAAAAGATGACGGTGGCGGAGGCCGATGCCAAGGCCATGGAGCTGTTGGAACGAGTCGGTCTGTCTGATAAGGCTGCCGAATATCCCAAGCGGTTGTCCGGCGGCCAGAAACAGCGTCTGGCCATCGTCCGGGCACTGGCTATGAATCCGGACGTGATGCTGTTCGACGAACCAACGTCGGCGCTAGACCCGGAAATGGTAGGTGAAGTCCTCAGCGTTATCAAGGAGCTGACCACCTCCGGAATGACCTGCATCATCGTCACCCACGAAATGGGCTTCGCCCGCGAGGTTTCCGACCGCGTCCTGTTCATGGACGGCGGCGTCATCGTGGAAAGCGGTACGCCGGAAGAGGTCTTCGGAAATCCCCAGAACCCCAGAACTCAGGACTTCCTCAGCAAGGTGCTGTAGGGAATGGGACATCGAATATCGTTACCATAGGATACCATTTTGTCATAGTGTTCTTTTCAGAAGCTGCTTTCCTGCCGGACGAGCGCCATTGTCCGGCGGTGGAAGCGGCTTCTCCTGTTTTTTGAGAAATAAAATCTGAAGGTGAATTGGGGGAATATGAATTGCGCTCACTGGAGCCGGATGCAACTTTTTTGTTGCAAAAGTAAAATATAGTTGACATATCGATGGATGCAATATATAATTGACATCGCAAGGAGGGAAGAGGGATGAAAAACCTGAAGATGAAACTGAAACGGATGGAGCGGAACATGTCTCAGACGGAGCTTGCCCGGATTGCCGGCGTGACGAGACAGACCATCGGCCTCATCGAGGCCGGAGAATTCAACCCGTCCATTAAGCTGTGCATCGCTATTTGCAAAGCGCTGGATGTGACGCTGAACGATTTATTTTGGGAGGATGAGAACGATGAAACGGAAGAATAATCTGGATGAACGACAGGAACAGATCCTGTTGAAGATCGAACACAACGGAGTATGGCTGGCTTTTTGGGGACTGCTGGCAGCGATCCTGATCCAGCAGTTTGCCTTCGGCTGGGATGTTAAGCACTTTGCCGGGGAATGGGTGGTATTCATGGTGCTGGCTGTTTATCTGTACAGTGCATGCATAAAGAACGGGATCTGGGATCGGCATCTCAAGCCCAACGGGAAGACCAACGCCATCGTATCGCTGATTGCGGCTGTTATGATGGGAATCGTCGTCACTCTCTGCGTAGGCCTGCGCTACGATGTGGGCGTTCGCTCGGCTGTCATCATCGGTGGAGTAACGGCGGTGCTGATCTTCGTCCTATGCTTCGCTGCGCTGACCGTTTGCGCGGCTCAGCTGAAGAAAAAGCAGAAGGAGTTGGAAGCCGAACCGGAGGAAGAGTAAATCAAAAAACCGTTTATGTCCGAACTGACATAAACGGTTTTTCTTTTCAGAAATAATGTCCGAAGCCTATGCGAAAAACTTCTGGCGATAGCCTACGAAGAAGATGAACAGAACGATGAGGGGCAGAATGTAAGTGACGTAGAAGCGGGACCAGCGGGGGAATTTCAAGCCTTCTCCCGTATCGGCCTCCACGATGAAGTTGTCCCAGCCCCAGCCCCGTCTGCTGACGCAGAACAGCAGGTAGATCAGAGAACCCAGCGGCAGCAGATTGTTGGATACCAGAAAGTCTTCCAGGTCCTGAATATTGCCGATGTTAGGGAAGGTGATGTGACTCCACACGTTGAAGCCCAGAACGCAGGGCATGGACAGGATCAACAGGGAAATGCCGTTGACCAGAATGGCTTTCTTCCGGGTCCAGCCAAGGTCTATGGCGAAGGACAGAATGTTCTCGAATACGCCGATGACGGTGCTGAGAGCCGCAAAGGTCATAAAGATGAAGAACAGGCCGCCCCACAGAGTTCCCATGGGCATCTGGTTGAAGATGTTGGGAAGGGTGATGAACACCAGGCCGACGCCCTGGCCGGGATTGACGCCGAAGGCGAAGCAGGCCGGGAAGATGATGAGACCGGCGGTGAGGGCAACGAAGGTGTCCAGCAGGCCGATGCTGAGGGCTTCGCCCATCAGGGAGCGGTCCTTTCCGATGTAGCTTCCGAAGATGGCCATGGAGCCGATACCTAAACTCAGGGTGAAGAAGGCCTGACTCATGGCAGCGTAGATGGTCTCGCCTAAAATGCGGTTGCCTTCGCTGTCGTAGACCAGGTTACGGAAGTTAGGAATCAGATAGAAGCGCAATCCGTCCGTAGCGCCGTCCAGCGTCACGCTGCGGATGACGAGAATCATCATCAGTGCCAGAAGGCAGAGCATCATGACCTTCGTAATGCGCTCGACACCGTTTTGCAGCCCCATGGAGCAGACGCTGAAGCCTACGATGGTGATGGCCAGCATCCAGAACGTCATGGAAACAGGCTGTTCCAGCATGTGGCCAAAGCTGGCGGTGATCTGTTCGGAGGACATGCCGACGAACTGACCGGAGAACATCTTGAATACGTAGGACAGCATCCAGCCGCCTACGGTGGTGTAAAACATCATTAACAGGTAATTTCCGGCCATGGCCCCCCAACTGTACCAGTGCCATTTGGTCCCCTGTGGTTCCAGGATGTGAAAGCTGCGGGCTGCGCTCTTGCGGCTGGCACGGCCCACGGAAAATTCCATGACCATGATGGGAAGTCCCATGCCG
This sequence comes from Bacillota bacterium, assembly GCA_017621195.1. GTDB lineage: Bacteria > Bacillota > Clostridia > Peptostreptococcales > Anaerovoracaceae > RGIG446. The sequence continues at coordinate 3,781 of JAGATO010000031.1, forward strand.
ACCAGAAAGACCAGGTAGACCAGGACAAACGCAGCACCGCCGTACTTTCCGACGATGTAGGGAAAGCGCCATACATTGCCCAGGCCGATGGCACATCCCGCGGAAATCAGAATAAATCCCAGTCGGGATGAAAATTTTTCTCGTTCCATAATTTCTCCTCAAATATCACAAAAAATTGACACAACGAATGCATTTATTGTATCAAAGTACACAAAGAAAAGCAATCCCAAGCCATTGGAATTGCTTTCTTTCTCTTCCTTTGTTTCACCGTTGGAGGAAACCGTCTCCAAGCGGAGCCGGTTCGCAGTTTACAGGCGTTCGATGCATTTAGAAATGGGAGCCAGCAGCGCCAGACCGAGGCACCAGGAGGCAAAGACATCCGTAGGCCAGTGAACGCCCAGATAGATGCGGGACAGGCCCATGAGGATGATGTAGACCGTCACAACCACCGTCAGAATCACCGTCACCTCGTCGCCGGGGTTGGGGCGGCGCAGGACGAAGGGAGAAAACCGAGCGGCAGGTCCGATCTGCTGGGACTGGAGCGGGCGGAAGTAGGCCGTGCGTCGGTAATGGTAAAGCAGGAGCAGGAACGTTCCCCAGACCATGGTGCAGCTCAGCGTGTGGCCGCTGGGAAAGCTGAAGCCGCCCTGAACGATCAGGTGAAGAGCCACGTCGGGACGCGGCCGTTCTATCTGGTACTTCAGAAGCTGATACAGCGAAACGGATACCACGGCGCTGGCGGTCATGGGAATTCCGTACCAGCGGCGGGTGGGCGGCAGGATCAGCAGAAGAAGACAGATGGCCGTGACGGACTGCCAGTTGCCGCTATAGGTCAGCGGCGTCAGAACTGCGGTCAGCAGGTCGTTGCGCAGGGAAAAGGCCACTGTTTGTACAGCGTGATCCACCGCAGGGATCCACGCCCAACGGAATATCACGGAAGCTGCGATCAGCCCAAAGAGAATCAGAAACAGAACGAAGCGGAACAGCCGGGTTCTGAGCCAGTCGTATATCATCATAGAACATCCTTTCCGGGCAGAGCCCTTTCAACAGTATATTGTAACGATTCCATCCCTTTCTGACAAGGAATTTTGCGTTTTCTTACAAATATGATATAATAATTATTATCTATACGCTGCGATCGGCAGAGGGCATCGGTTTTTTCGCGGACCGGCGCCGGAACGCTGATCAGCGCGAAACTATCCACAGGGGAGGAGAACAATGAAACCATATGCACTGTTTCAAAATATAAAATTTGCTGTCTTTGCATATTGGGATCTGCGGAAGATTCGCAAAACGAGAAAACGGATCCATCAGTACAAGGCGGCGGGACAGTACGACCTGGAGAGGGAGCAGATCGGCATCCTTCAGGACACCTGGGGAACGAGTCTCATTGAACACATAGGGGCTGAGGTCAACATCGTGGGACGGGAGAACATTCCCGAAGAGCCGGTGGTCATCGTGGCAAACCATCAGGGCTACGGGGATATTCCCATCCTGACCCAGATCATGAAGCACCGCCAGTTTGGATGCGTGGCGAAGGAAGAACTGGAGAAGGTGCCGGTGTTCAACGACATCATCCTGGACGTCCGCAGCGTCTACATCAGGCGGGACGACGCCAGAGCGTCGCTTCGGGCCATCGAAACCGGGATTGAATATCTGAAACAGGGATTTTCTATGGCCATCTTCCCGGAAGGGACCCGGAGTCACGGCCCACAGATGGGCGAATTTAAGCGGGGCAGCCTACGACTGGCCACCAAGCCGGGCGTTCCCGTGGTACCTGTGACCATCAGCGGTTCGTATAAGTGCTTTGAGGAGCAGGGCTACGTCCGTCCCGACCGGGTAGATGTGTACATCCATCCGCCCATAGAGACGAAGAATATGGATCGCCGGGAAGCGGCAGGTCTGGCGGAGACGGTGGAGGAGATCGTCCGGACGAAGCTGTTGGAAATGCAGGAAGAAGAAGCGAAGAGAGAAGGAAAGCAGAGGTAATAAAATGAAGAAACCGGTATTGTTGATCATGGCAGCAGGCATGGGGAGCCGCTACGGCGGACTGAAGCAGATGGATCCGGTGGGACCAAATGGAGAATTGATAATCGATTTTTCTCTGTACGATGCCTGGAAGGCCGGATTCGAAAAGGCGGTATTCGTCATCAAGCGGGAGATGGAACAGGACTTCCGGGCGCTGATGGACGATCGCGCCGCAAAACAGATGGAGATCGAATACGTCTTTCAGGAGCTGACCGATCTTCCCGAGGGATTTTCCGTGCCGGAAGGACGGGTGAAGCCCTGGGGAACGGGCCATGCGGTTCTGGCAGGCCGTCACGTAATTGACGGACCCTTTGCCGTCATCAACGCTGACGACTTCTACGGTCGCCAGGCGTTCCAACACATTTACGACTTTTTGTCCACAGCGCAGGACGGCGAGACGTATCGCTTCTGCATGGTGGGTTACCAGATTGAAAACACGCTGACAGAAAACGGAACCGTGGCCCGGGGCGTCTGCTCCGTGGATGAAAACGGAATGCTGCAGAAGATCGTGGAGCGCACCAAGATCCAGCGGAACGACGGCGTCATCCAGTTCACCGAGGACGACGGAGCCACCTGGACAGATCTTCCCGAAGGCACCATTGTTTCCATGAACCTCTGGGGATTTACCCACAGCATGATGGAAGAACTGGAAAAGGAATTCCCCACCTTCCTGAGTAATGCACAGAAAAACAATCCACAGAAAGCGGAGTACTTCCTGCCCTTCGTGGCCGACGATCTGATCCGCGGCGGAAAGGCTACCGTAAATGTGTTAAAATCAACGGATAAGTGGCATGGTGTCACCTATCGCGAGGATCGCGAAACGGTGGTTTCCGCGCTGAAGAAAATGAAGGAAGACGGAGTTTATCCCCAAAACCTGTGGATAAAATAGCTATTTTTCCACAGGTTTTATCCGAAAATCCACAAGTCGTCCACAGGAAGTTTGCAGCGGCTCAAAAAGTGGATAACGTGTGGATAAACTGTGGATAATGTGGATAAGGTTGTGGAAAACCTGGTGGAAAGGAGGAGGGTCGATGCACCTCCCAAACGAGTTCGTGAGGCGGATGGAGTCCATGCTGGGCCCCGGAAGTCAGGTATTTTTCAATAGTTTCCACGGGGAGAGATACAGCGGAGTGAGGGCGAACCTGTTGAAAACTTCTGTGGATAACTTTCAACAGGTCCTGCCCTTTTCTTTGTCGTCGATCCCCTGGTGCGCCAGCGGCTTCTATTACGACGGTGAAGAAGAACTGAAACGGGGGTTGCGGCCTGGGAAACACCCTTTCCATGAAGCGGGTCTCTACTATATTCAGGAACCCAGCGCCATGGCGGTGGCGGAGGCGGCAGGCCCGGTCATCAGGACCAGACTGACAGCCAATCAAAAGGCCAGGGAACGAGGGGAAGCGGAAAAGCCCCTTCGCGTACTGGATCTGTGCGCCGCTCCCGGCGGAAAGAGCAGTCAGCTGGCCTCCATTCTGGGCGGCCGTGGTTTTCTGGTCAGTAACGAGATCCATCCTGCCCGGGCGAAGATCCTGTCTCAGAACATGGAGCGCATGGGATTGACCAACGGCATGGTGATCAGCCACAGCCCGGAGGAGTTGAGCGCCCGGTTCCCCCGGTGCTTCGATGTGATCGTGGTGGACGCTCCCTGCTCCGGTGAAGGAATGTTTCGCAAGGACGAGGCCACGGTGGAGCAGTGGAGTCCGGAAAACGTGCAGATGTGTGCCCGGCGGCAGAAGGATATCCTGACCGACGCGGTGGCAATGCTGGCGCCCGGCGGAACGCTGATCTATTCCACCTGCACCTTCGCTCCCGCCGAAAACGAAGGCGTCCTTTTGTGGCTTCTGCGGACCTGGCCGGAACTGGAAACCGTCTCGGCCTTTGCCGATTCCAGCCGCTTCGATCAGGGTCATCCGGAGTGGGTGACGGAAGAGTTTGGCTGTGAAGATGCGGGAGAGCTGACGGACAGGGAGAAACAGCAGATTCGCATGGCCTGTCGCCTGTGGCCCCAGCACATTAAGGGAGAAGGACACTTTCTGGTGAAGCTTCGCCGCCGCAGCGACAGTGGTGAAGATTTCGACGGAGAGGAGACGGATCGGGATCTCAGCCGCAGCTGGATGGGACGCGGCGAGAAGAAGAAGGGAAAGAAGTCCGGCGGCGCTTCCTCGAATCGGACGCTGTCCCGGCCTCCGACGGAATGGGAGGAGTTCGTCGCAGAGGTGTTCGGTGACGGAACGGCGGCTCTGACTCGAATCTGCGGTCCGGGTTTTCAGTGGCTGATGTTCGGAGAGCAGCTCTATGCCATCGGCGCCGATTGCCCCGGTCTGGACGGTCTGACGGTGCTGCGGCCCGGTCTGCATCTGGGAACGGTGAAGAAGGGACGGTTCGAGCCGTCTCACGCTCTGGCGCTGGCCGTGACGCCGAACGCCATCGAGGATCTGGGGATGTGGCAGCGGTG
>JAGATO010000341.1 GCA_017621195.1 Bacillota bacterium
AAAAATTAACAGAAGAAAATGAAAACAGATTCGACGGATGCGCCGGATCAATGGAGGCAGTCTAAGGTGAAAGGTCAGAAATACAATCGGAATATTATCGTCCGGACGGGCATCGTCTTTCTCGCCTGTGTATTGGTGGTGTCGGCGATCTCCTGTTATTTCGTGATGTCAATCATACAAAAACAAAAAAAATCAAGCCAAATACGTGGCGGAATCCGCCACTCGGAGGATCGGGGCTCAGATCAACAACTATCTGGTGGTTTCCGACATTATGAAAAAACTGATCGGCAGCGGTTATTACATCGCAGGGGAAGACTTTGCGGTGTTAGCTGAATTGATGAAGGACGATCATGGAGTGATCGAAGCCTTCGAATATGCTCCGGGCGGCGTGGTTTCTCAGGTGTATCCGCTGGAAGTGAACCATGAAGCCATCGGGCTGAATTTGCTGGAAGCTCCGGAGCGGAAGGAGGAAGCCGCACTGGCCGCAACCAGCGGCCAGTATACCATTGCCGAGCCCTTTGAATTGGCTCAGGGCGGTACCGGCGCTCTTCTTCTGGATCCCATCTATGTGACGGAAGAAAGCGGCGAGGAGCGGTTCTGGGGATTTTCCGTTCTGGTATTGAACTGGGATGGATTTTTGAAAGAAGTTAAATTGGAGAACATGGAACAGTCCGGCTACCGCTATCAGATCTGGCATACCAGTCTGTCTACGGGCGAGCAGGTGATCATCGCAGCCAGCCGGGAGACGAACCTGAAAAATCCCGTTCAGGTGGCCTGCGAGGTTCCCAATGATGTCTGGCATTTTGAGATCGTGGCGGAAGACGGCTGGATGACCTGGGGTCAGACAGCGGTTGCCATCGTGGGTACGCTTTTGATTTCGCTGTTGAGCTCCTTTGTCTATTACCAGTATGCCGTGGGAAAGTATCGGAGGAAGCTGTATCAGGAAGAGCTGGAGAAGGAGGCGGAGCGTGCAAATGCGGCCAGCGAGGCCAAAACCCGGTTTTTGTTTAATATGAGCCACGACATTCGCACGCCGATGAACGCCATTCTGGGCTTTGCCAACATCGCCAGAGAGAATCTGTCGGATCGGGAACGGGTGGAGGATAGCCTAGAGAAGATTGAACTTGCAGGGCGGGATCTTCTGTCCCTGATCAATGAAATCCTGAATATATCAAAGATTGAAAGCGGAACGATGCAGCCGGCAATGAAGTGCGAAGATCTGCGGGAACTGAGCAGAACCATGAAGCTTCTCTTCGAGCAGCCTATGGCGGAAAAGGGAGTGCAGTTTGAAGTCAAAGATGATCTGCGACAGCCGTTTGCGATCTGCGATATGCAGCACATGCGGGAGATCTGCGTCAACCTTTTGTCCAATGCGATGAAGTTTACTCCGAAGGGCGGAAAGGTGACGTTTTCCGTCAATCAAAAGGAGGACGAGGAAACAGGGAATTCCGCTTATGAAGTGATCGTTGCGGATACGGGGATCGGAATGAGCGAAGAATTCCAGAAGATCCAGTTTGAGTTGTTCGAACGGGAGCAGACCCGAGATGTATCCCAGGTGGAGGGAACCGGTCTGGGGCTTCCCATCGTCAAACGCCTGGTGGACATGCTGGGTGGAACGATTCAGTGCGCCAGCAGGAAAAACAGGGGAACTACGTATACGATTACCTTTAAACTGCAGCCGGTGGATCGGGAAACGGCGGAGGAAGAAAAAACCGCCCAGGTCCAGAGACCTGTCGATGATTTTTCGGACTGTCATATTCTGCTGGTGGAAGACAACGAATTGAACAGGGAAATTGCTCTCTATCTCCTCCAGAACTTGAAGAGCCGGTTGGATACGGCAGAGGACGGCCAGGAGGCGGTGGAGAAGGTGAGGATGTCTTCGGGCGATCCTTTTGACCTGATCCTGATGGATGTGCAGATGCCCCGAATGAACGGATACGAAGCCACGAGAACCATTCGCCGGATGAAGGATCCGGCACTGGCAAATACGCCCATCGTAGCTATGACGGCCAACGCCTTTGACGAGGACAGAGAGAATGCTCTGAACGCGGGAATGAACGACCACATCGCAAAACCCATCGAATACGAGAAGCTGAGAGCGGTTTTGCGCGATCATCTGCGATAGGAACAAGGTGTTAAAGACAAAATCCAACAAAAAAATGAAAAAACTCTTTACAAAGGAACGAATGTGTGCTAATATAATTTTGTTGTTGCAAGAGCAAATATGCAGGCATGGCGGAATTGGCAGACGCGTACGGTTCAGGTCCGTATGAAGGTTCCTTCATGGAGGTTCGAGTCCTCTTGCCTGCACCAAAAACTCCGAAATTGATGTTTCGGAGTTTTTTATTGCGAAAAATACCCCTTGACTCTCCCCTCAAGGGGAGATGATACAATCCTCCTTGTTAAGAAAAGCAAGGGGGTTTTTTATATGAATGAACTGTCTGTCAGCGTGAGAAATCTGACAAAAAGCTTTGAAGGGCGGACCGTGGTGGTATTCGTCGCCATCGCCAGCGGCGTGGTTGCCGGGTGGATGCCTCTCGGCGTAGAAATTCAATTGTTGAAATCCATATCCATGGGGTGCTATGATAATGTTGTGATGCCGGTGGTTACGCTGACCGTGATTGCCGTCGTTTGCGGTGTCGTCGCCGTGAAGACGTTCAGATGGGAGTAAGACGATGGACATGAAGAAAGAACACAAGCCATGCCAAGTGAAGGACAGCGGTACGCTCTATAAGATCGGAATGTTCGCGGCCATGAATCACGTCACCGTCAAGACGCTGCGCTTTTATGAAGAACAGGGCCTGTTGATGCCGGCGCTGATCCATCCGGAAAACGGGTACCGGTACTATACCCTCTCCCAGATGGCGGTACTCCACCAGATTACCGCCCTGAAACAGGCGGGATTTACACTGGAGGAAATCGCCCGCATTCATTCCGGCGCCGACGAAGGAGCGGTGCTGATGAAGAAAAAGGCGGAGCTGCTGGGAAAGATCGCGGAGCTTACGAGGCAGATCGCTGTGGTGGACGGTTATCTGTCCAAGCGAAAAACGAGGCTTTCTGCACCTGTGCTGATCAAAACCATTCCGGAAACCACCGTGGCCTTCATGAGGGTTCACCTGAAATCCTACGACTGTCTGTTCGACCGGATGCCGGAGATGGGGGCGCTGATGGAGAAGGCGGGCTGCGTCTGCGCTCTTCCGGAATACTGCTTTACCAACTATCTGGAGCCGGGGTACAAGGACGGGGACATTCCGGTGGAAATCTGGGAGTCCGTGATGGAAGCCAGGGAGGAAACCGGGGGCCTGAGGTTTCAAACCCTTCCCGAAATTCAGGCGGCCTGCGTGTTCCACAAGGGTTCCTATCGCACCTTATCGGAATCCTACGAAACGGTGCTGAGGTACATCGAAGAAAACGGGTATGAGGTCGCCGGAGACATCCGGGAAAGCTATATCGACGGGGTCTGGAACAAGGATGATGAGAGCGAATGGCTGTCGGAAATCCAGGTTCCGGTGAGGAAAAAGGAAAGGAAGAATTGAGATGAAGAGATCGATGAGGGAAAAGGCAATCGCGGGCTGCCTGGCGGCAGCCCTGCTCCTGCTCGGCGCCTGCGGAAGCCGAAGCGGCGAAGACGAACAGGAAGTCGGAAGCGAGAGCATCGGGGTGGAAGAAACGGACGGCACCGATGTGGAGATGGAAGGGGAACCGATCGGCGAAGAGGAGGACTTTGTGTTGCGGAGACCGGATCCGGCTTGGATGGAGGGCATCGATGTGAAGGCGGGAGCCGACTTTGACACCATCTCTCTGGAGACGCTGCAGGGATACTGGTACTGCAATGAGGGCGGCGGATACGAAGTCTTTGTCCGGGTGGAAGGCGATCGGGCGCGGATCTGTGAGACCTTCGAAGGGGAGCCTATGGACGTGTGGAACGGAGAGGGGACGGCTGTCATCAGCCAGGCCGGAAAGAACGGCTGGAATAACCCGGGATTAAACATCGATGACGCGGATGGCTTTAACATTGCCATGCTGGTGCTGCGCCGCGTGGAAGGGGATTACTTTACCACGGCCAATTCCGGGGTCTACTACAAAGTGGACGAATAAAAAATAGCCGCAGGCATTGAAATGCCGCGGCTTTTTTGATATGATAAAACGGAATCGGCCGCGAAGAGGACGGCCAAAAGGAGACGTTATTTCATTGCGCAAAGGAGAAACAGCCATGATTCAATATAAGAGCACCAGAGGAAGCCAGAACATGAAGAACGGCGCCCAGGCCATCATCAAGGGAATTGCAGAGGACAAGGGACTGTACGTACCCGATACCTTCCCGAAGCTGCAGGCAGCCATCGAGGACCTGCTGGACTGCGACTACCGCCAGGTTGCCGCGGCGGTCCTGCCCCAGTTCCTGACCGACTACACCGAAGAGGAACTGGCCCACTGCATCAACAGCGCCTACGACGCGAAGTTCGAGGCGGAAGAAGTTGTTCCGGTGGTCAAGGCCAACAACGCCTGGTTCATCGAGCTGTACCACGGAAAGACAGCGGCCTTTAAGGATATGGCACTGTCCATTCTGCCCTACCTGCTGACCACTGCCATGAAGAAAGAAAAGGAAGAGAGCAAGATCGTCATCCTGACAGCCACCTCCGGCGATACCGGAAAAGCGGCGCTGGAAGGGTTTGCCGACGTTCCCAACACCGAGATCATCGTGTTCTTCCCGGATGCCGGCGTCAGCCAGGTTCAGAAGCAGCAGATGGTCACCCAGGAAGGCGCCAACACCCATGTCTTCGGCATCACCGGAAACTTCGATGACGCTCAGACCGGCGTGAAGAAGATCTTCGGAAACGCGGAGTATGCAGAGGTTCTGGCGAAGATGGGCTGCAAGCTGTCCTCCGCCAACTCCATCAACATCGGCCGTCTGGTTCCCCAGGTTGCCTACTACGTATGGTCCTACGTTCAGCTGGTCAAGCAGGGCGCTCTCAAAGCAGGCGAGCCCATGAACGTAGTGGTTCCCACCGGAAACTTCGGAAACATTCTGGCCGCATACTATGCGAAGCAGATGGGTATTCCCGTGAACAAGTTCATCTGCGCTTCCAACGAAAACAAGGTGCTGACCGATTTCATCAACACCGGCATCTACGATATCAGCGGAAGAGAGTTCCATGTGACCAATTCTCCGTCCATGGACATCCTGATCTCCTCCAACCTGGAGCGGTTATTGTTCCACCTGTCCGGAAACGACGGAGACGAAGTGAAGAAGCTGATGGAAAGCCTGGACAAGAACAAGAAGTACGAGGTCAGCGATAAGATCAAGGAAGGCCTGAAGGAATTCTACGGTGGTTTTGCCGACGAAACCGAGACGAAGGAGGCCATCGGAAAGCTGTACAAGGAAAACAACTACCTGATGGATACCCACACCGCCGTTGCGTACAAGGTTTACCAGGACTACAGAACCCAGACCGGCGACGAAACGCCCACGGTGATCGCCTCCACGGCCAGCGCCTACAAGTTTGCCGAAGCGGTTTGCGACGCCGTAGGTCTGCCCAAGTTCAGAAACGGCTTCGATGCCATCAGCGCGCTGAACGCCTTCACGGGCGTGAAGGTTCCCAAGGGTCTGCAGAATCTGGAGACCAAGAAGGTGCTTCACACCGGCGTGGTGGATAAGGAACAGCTGTGGGATGCTGTGAAGGGATCTCTGGAATAGCCACGGCTGACGAACGGTGCGGGTCGGCCGGTTACGACGGATTGGATCGGAACACACCGGAGTAAGAAACGTTGAAAAATAAAATGATACGTTAAAAACGGAAAAACGGAATTCACAAAGCTGCGAATTCCGTTTTTTCAGTATGACGGGCATGCCGTTTGTCTGTGGTGAAAGTCCACAAGGGGCGTAGTTTGCGACGAACCCGAAAGCAACTTGCAAGGTTCATATCGTGAGGTATGGGCGAGAAGAAGCAATAGCGAAATCGTAGCCTGAC
>JAGATO010000342.1 GCA_017621195.1 Bacillota bacterium
GTATTTGACAACGAAGCCCTGAAGCGGCGCATCGGCTACATTCCCGACGATCTGCGCTTCTTCGCCGGCTATACATTAAAGGAGGCCTCCACCTACTTCCGCGGCCTCTATCCCCGCTGGAATTCCCAGCGCTTCGATCAGATGGTGGAACAGTTTCACCTGGATCGAAAGAAGAAAATCAGCCGCTTTTCCAAGGGAATGCAGAAGCAGGCGGCCTTCTCCCTGATCATGTCCGCCATGCCCGATCTGCTGATCCTGGACGAGCCCATCGACGGCCTTGACCCGCTGATCCGTAAGCTGGTCTGGAAGCACATCGTGGAAGATGTAGCTGACCGGGAAACCACGGTCCTGGTTTCGTCCCACAACCTGCGTGAAATGGAAGGCATCTGTGATTCCATCGGAATTCTCGATCACGGCCACATGGTATTGGAGCGTGATTTGGACGAACTGAAGTCCGATATTCACAAGGTACAGGTGGCCTTCCGCGGTCCCGTACCCGACGGCGCTTACGAGGGACTGAACATCCTCCACAAGGAAACCCGCGGCAGCGTAGATCTCCTGATCGTCCGCAACCGCCGCGACCTGGTGGAACGCCAGATCGAAGCCGCCAATCCGGCCATCTTCGACCTGCTGCCGTTATCTCTGGAAGAAATCTTCATTTATGAACTGGGAGGTGAGACGATTGCGTTGGAAAGTATCCTGTTCTGAGTTATGGCGCCCCGGCTTTTCTCCGGCCCTGTTGAAGGAGAACTTCCGTCGGTTCTGGTCCATTCCCATGCTGGCCTTCCTGTTCTATTTCCTGTCAGGGCCCTTCATGGTTCTCATGAACTACGGACAGCTGCAGAATGAACGCTATTTCATCCAAAACATGCTCTGCGACAACAACCTGGGCTTCGTGATCCTTCACGTCCTGGTCCCCGTGGTTTCCGCCGTCATGGTGTTCCGCTATCTGCAGCAGCCCGGTACGGTGACTACGGCTCACGCCCTGCCCTTTTCCCGCAGTACGCTGTTCAACACCAACTTCCTGTCGGGCCTGCTGATGAGCGCTCTGCCGGTATTGGCCAACGGCCTGATCCTTTTGGTCCTCCGTCGTCCGGTGTATGCCGCCTACTACGAAGGCGAGTCTCTCCCCCTGTTTACGCAGCCGATGGAACACGCTGATTTCCCCGACGGCGCCTACGATGCGTTCAGTGCCGGATCCATCCTGCAGTGGCTTATGTTCGCCCTGCTGACGGTGCTGTTCTTCTACGCCATCACCGTGTTTGCCGGGGTGGTCACAGGGATCAGCCTGCTTCACTTCGGCTTCGGCCTGTGGTTCAACTTCATGATGCCGATCCTGTGGCTGTGCATGTTCTTCTACTTTGACCTGCTGCTCTTCGGCTTCAACGACAGCGGTTCCATCCAGAACGCCCCGCTGTACATGCACCCGCTTTTGTACCACCTGTCCAACGGCAGCAGCCCGACGCTCTACATGATCGTGTTCCTGCTCATCGCCATCGTTGTGGTGATCGCAGCCAAGTGGTTCTACCTCCTTCGCCCCATGGAACGGGCAGGAGATGCGCTGACGTTCCGTTTCATGCAGCCTCTGCTGTGCTTTTTGATGGCCTTCATAGCCATGACCCTTCTGGGGCTGTACTTCGACCAGAGCTTTGGCAGTGCCTACGCCGTCGTCGGCATGATCTTCGGCGCCGTCCTGGGCTTCATCATCGGGCGCATGATCGTTCTGAAGACGCTGCAGATTTTCAACCGCAGCACGGTGAAGAGCTTTGCCGCCTTCGCTGCCATTGCCGCGGCGCTGTTCTCCTCCGTGTCCTTTGATATCTTCGGCTACGAGCAGCGCGTTCCTCAGTCGGATTCCATCCAAAGCGCCTACTTCCCCATGGAGAACATCTTCAGCGAGCGGTTTTCTCTGGCCGACATCAACAGCTACGACGATGCGGACAGCTTCCCTTACCTGACAGACATTCACCGGGAGCTCATCGAACAGCGCTATGTATTGGAAAACGCGGTATCCACCAAGACCACCGTCAGCCTGACGTATACGCTGAACAACGGCTGGACCTCCGCTCGCCGGTATCGCATTCCCTACGACTATCTGTACCAGTCCGAAGCCCTCCGGGCCTTCTACAACAGTCCGTCGTTCCGCCGCCACATCGAAGAAGCCGTGGACTCCCTTCAGGACGTCACCTTCGTTCAGATCTACAACTACGTGATCTCCGATCTCGGCGGACCCAGCTCCGACTCGTTCTACCTCTATCCCAACGAGTACGATCTGAACAGCTTCTGGAACGCGGTCAAGGAGGATATGCTGGACACCGACTACGCCCAGGCCATTCTGGACAGCCCGGCTCTGTTCTACATCGAGGCAACCGCTCCCGCCGGCAGCGGCACTGCCAACGGCGTCCGCTTCTATTTCCGCCAGGCGGTGACACCGCAGATGAGTCACACTCTGACCTGGCTGGCGGATCATGGCATCTGCGATCCGTTCAACGATCTGTTGGATAAGACCGCCGCCATTCTGGTGACACCGGAAGTCACCGACTGGAATGAGAACGAAGAAGAGATGGTTCCCCAGGCAACGGCAATCGAGATGGCGGAAAAGAACACCTACGGTGCCCCGCTCTCCGGCTCGGATCTCGAACTGTCTCTCAGCGAAACGGATCAGTACGACTGGGACGGAGATTCCGTCTACGTGTACGATCCCCAAACCGATACCATGAAGCCGGGTAGCCTGAAGCAGATCCGTTCCGACTGGAAGGGCAGCTATCTGGTCACCGATCCCGAGGACATCCGACAGCTTCTGTCCTGGAGTGAGACTTGTACAAATTACGGCGACGATTATTTCCAACTGACCTGCTATTTCAAGGAGCCCAATCTGAGCCTGCACAACACCTTCGGTACGCTGTATATGGCCAGGGAATATCTGGCCATGGACGGATGTGATTTTACTCCCAGTCCCCAGCTGGCCTCGTTTATGAACGATGCCTTCTGACGTTTCCACAGCCAGAGCGCTTCGATCTTCCCGCGTCGGTCTTCTCCCTCACTCTGTGAGAAGGCCGGCGCTTCTTTTATGTCATCCTTCGATGATCCCATCCAAAAAAATTCATTTTTCTATTGACATTGGACATACTTGCGTTTATACTGTGCATATCGTATATATACAGAATAAGCCGAGGTTAGTATGAACATCATTATCAGTAACGCATCGGACAAACCGATCTATGAACAAATCACGACGCAGATCAAGGCTCTGATCATGAGCGGCCAGCTGTCGGAAGGAGACGTCCTTCCGTCGATCCGGCTGCTTGCCAAAGAGCTGAGAATCAGCGTCATCACCACCAAGCGTGCCTACGAGGAGCTGGAACGGGAAGGCTTCATCGAAACCGTTCCCGGAAAGGGCAGCTTCGTGGCGGGAGGAAATCAGGAGCTTCTTCGAGAGGAACAGATCCGCATCACCGAAGACCACCTGTCCAAAGCCATCGAAAGCGCCCGATGCTGTCACCTGTCACTGGCGCAGCTTCAGGAAATGCTGGCCCTGCTCTACGAGGAGTAAGGCCACGGTAAGGGGTATCTACTTATGAAACAAATGACTTACGAAAACGCCATCGAGCTGGAAGGGCTCAGTAAATCCTTCGATGATTTTCAGCTGAAAGACATTTCCTTCGCCCTGCCGCGGGGAACCATCATGGGCCTGATCGGCGAAAACGGCGCGGGAAAAACCACTACCATTAAACTCCTTCTATCGCTGCTTCGACCGGACAGCGGAACCATTCGACTGTTCGACCGACCGCTGAACGGTGACGATCCGTATCTGCGCAGCTGCATCGGCTCCGTCCTGGATCAGGGATTCTTCTACGAAGAACTGACACCGAAGCAGATGGCAAACGTGCTGCGTCGCTGTCATCCCCACTGGGATGATCGCTATTTCGCCCAGCTGCTGGATCGGTTCGGCCTGTCGGATGGTAAGCGATGCAAGGACATGTCCCGAGGCATGAAGGCGAAGTTAAAACTGACTCTGGCCATGGCTCCCCATCCTCAGCTTCTCCTGCTGGATGAGCCAACCTCCGGTCTGGACCCGGTGGCCAGATCCGAATTTTTGGATCTCCTTCAGGAATTCATGCAGGATGAAAACTGCTCGATTTTGCTGTCATCCCACATCACCTCCGATCTGGAGCGGATCGCGGATTACATCACTTACATTCACCAGGGACGGCTTCTGTTTTCCGAAGAAACCACGTCGCTTCTGGAAAACTACGCCGTATACCGCTGCGGCTGGGAGGATTTCCAACAGCTTTCTGCCTGCCAGTATGCGGGGTACCGTAAGAACGCTTTCGGCTGTGACGTGCTGATTCAGAACCGGGATTCCTTCACACAGGAGCATCCTGATGCCGTACTGGATCCGGCATCTTTAGAAGATATCATGACGCTGCACGCTCAGCGGCCGCAGTAGCGATGCGTTTTCCAACGCAAAGGGGGTAATTATGAATACAACGTTTTCGACCGTTCTCGGTCTGATGCTGAAAGATATCTACAATCTGAAGAAGTCCTTGAAGATCTTTATCATCTTCATCCTGTTCTACGGCGGCTTCGCCCTGCTGTCACAGCAGTCCTCCTTGGTAGTGGCACTGATGACAACCATTTCGATCATGCTTCCGGTCTCGGCGTTCTCCTACGATCACGCCTGTCACTGGACCGACTACGCCCTGACCCTTCCCGTCAGCCGCCGCCAGATGATCACAGCTCGCTACGCCTTCAGCTGCATCAGCGCGGTGGGCTGCCATCTGATCCTCATTCCGGTGCTGTTCATCGCCAGCCGCATGGGAAGCGACGACGCCATGGAAACCATGGCGGCCATTCCCGTGACACTGGGCGTCATCTTCCTGATTCTGGCCGTCAGCAACGGAGCCATTTACCGGTTCGGACCGGAACGCGGACGGTTCGTCCTGTTTGCCGTCTGCATGATTCCGGTGGGCGTAGCCCTGATCGCAACCCGGATTCTTCCGCTGTCCGTCTTCCAGTCGATCCGCCAGTGGTTTGTGACCCAGACGTTCTTCGGCTTCCTGTCTCTGACGACGGCTCTCCTTCTGGGCAGCGCTCTGATCGTTGCGGTAGGCCTGATCGCCCTGGTCATCTCCTGGTGGATGTCCTGTCGCCTGATGGAACGGCAGGAATTCTAATCGTCTTTCCGCCAACTGTGTCTCTCAAAAAATGTAAAATCGCTTAGTTCCCCCGATCTGCACTTCGCAGCGCTCCACGGCGGTCTAAGCGATTTTTTCATTTTTCAATCCCGGTATTTCAAGTGTCGATATCGACCATCCTACACCTCATCCCCTGTCGTTTATCGCATTTATTCTGTCACGAAACCCAAATAGATTCAATTCCGGCGGACGTATGGGCAGTTTATTTTTGATACACGATCTCGCCGCCGATGACGGTCATCAGCGCCCGGATCTCTTTGATCTCCTTGACGGCACAGTTCATGTAATCTTTGTAGATGACCACGAAGTCGGCGTATTTCCCGGCTTTTAACGAGCCTAACATATCCTCTTCAAAGCGGGCGTAGGCGGCATCTAGGGTGTAAGACCTCAATACCTCA
>JAGATO010000343.1 GCA_017621195.1 Bacillota bacterium
AGTACATCAGGCGGACCCAGCGAACGCCGTCGATTTCACAGACCTTGTGGAGCAGCTCCGGCAGACGGTACCTTCCGTAAAGATCGATGCCGTAGTTGGAAACGTCCTGAGCGATGAGAACGATCTCCCTGCAGCCTCCCGCCGCCAGTTCCCGTACCTCTTCCAGAATATCCTCCATCTTCCGATCGCGATACCCGCCGCGGATGAAAGGAATGATGCAGTAGGAACAGACGTTGTTGCAGCCTTCCGAGATCTTCACCGATGCGGTGTAGGGCGCTTCGCTTCTCTCTCTGCGGCCGATTTCTGCGTAAATGCGGTCGTAGTCGCTGATGTACTTTTCCCGCTGTCCGGCCTGATGCTTTTCGAGGATCTCCGGCAGTCTGGCGTAGTCGTTAACGCCGAGAAAGATGTCAACCTCCGGCATCTCCTTGTACAGCTCCTTCGAATATCGCTGGCTCAGGCAGCCGCTGACCATCAGCAGCGCTCCTTCTTTCTTCCGCTGTGCCATATCGAATATGGTTTCGATGGACTGTTCCTTGGCGTCGTTGATGAATCCGCAGGTGTTGACGATGATCACGTCCGCTTCCTCGGGAAAGGCTGCGGGGCAGTGACCGGCGCGGGTCAGAATCCCGGCCGCACCCTCCGAATCCACCGTGTTCTTTTCACAGCCCAAAGTATTGATGTAAAATTTCACTGATACTCTCCTTTAAATCTATATTTAATATTAAATTTCCTCCGGTACGCCCTCGTCTCTCTCAGCCTGGGCTTCCATATTGGCCAGATCAGCCAGATCGATCAGCACCTTTCTGGGACGGCTTCCGTCTGCCGGTCCGACGATACCTCTGGCTTCCATCATGTCGATCAAACGGGCTGCCCGGTTGTAGCCGATGCGGACGCGGCGCTGAAGCATGGAAATCGACGCCTGCTCCGCCTGAACCACCATTTCGATGGCCTCCGCCAGCAGCTCGTCCACTTCTTCTTCCTGCTCGTTGTGCCCCGACTGTACCTTTTCGATGGAATGAAGCACATCCTGAGAATATTCCTGATCTCCCGCTCCCTGATCCTTCACGAATTCGATGACGTTGTGGACCTCTTCATCGGAGATGAAGCAGCCCTGAACGCGGGTGGGCTTCTGACCCATGGGAACGAACAGCATATCGCCCTTTCCCACCAGACGCTCCGCTCCGGCCGAATCCAGGATGGTCCGGGAGTCGAACTGCGACGATACGGCAAAGGCAATGCGCGAACCGATATTGGACTTGATGGTGCCGGTGATGACATCCACCGAAGGTCTCTGGGTGGCAACCACCAGGTGCATGCCGGCAGCTCTGGCCAACGCAGCCAGACGGTTGATGGACTCTTCCACCTGAGACGGTGCTGCGATCATCAAGTCGGCCAGCTCGTCGATGATGATGACAATCTGGGGCATGAACTTGTCCTCTTCGCCCTTGGCTTTGATCATTTCGTTATAACCGGCCAGGTCGCGGACGCCTTCCACCGCGAACTTCTTGTACCGTTCATTCATCTCCGCCACGGCCCAGGACAAAGCTGCCGCCGCCTTTTTGGGCTCCGTAACCACAGGGATCAGCAGATGGGGAATTCCGTTGTAATTGGACAGTTCCACCACCTTGGGGTCGATCAGGATCAGCTTCACCTCTTCCGGCGTAGCGTGATATAAGATACTGCAGATCAGGCTGTTGATGCAGACGCTCTTACCGGAACCGGTAGA